>JANMPL010000474.1:0-4467 GCA_031369845.1 Chloroflexota bacterium | reverse complement strand
CCGACCGGATGGCGGCCACGGCCTGAGCAGGGGAGACGATCTGCATGCAACGGAAGTTTAGGCCCCGGAGCGCACCCGATCGGGACGGCGCGCCACTACCGGCCGGTCTGGCCTGGCCCTCCGTCGGATGACCTTCAGGTTCTTGGTGGGATCGAGCCAGGGTGTCATAGTGGGCCTATGCTCACTGCGGCACCATCCTCGACCGGCGCGCGGATTCGGCCGATCCGATTCAGCGACCGGGACGAGCTCGCCCGCTTCTACGCGCGACTCTCGCCTGATAGCCGGTACGCCCGCTTCCTGGCGGTCAGCCGTGGCATCGGCGAAGATGCGGCGAACCTCCTGTGCGGACCGGATCACGAGCACCGCGAGGGGTTCGTCGCGGAGCCCTTGGACCCGGATCGGGACGATCCCGCGATTGTCGGCCACCTCTGCCTCGAACCGGGGGAGTCCGGCATCGAGATGGCCGTTGCCGTCGCCGACCAGTGGGAGGGCCACGGCATCGGACGAGCGCTCCTGCTCGCGGCCGTCGAATGGGCCAGAGATCATGGGATCGGTCGCCTCGAGGCGTTGACGCTCGCGACCAACAGCGCCGTCCTCGCGTTGATCGCCTCGATCGGTCGTCCCGTCCACGAGTCGGCGCCGTACGGCGGCGTGGTCGTCGTGACGATCGACGTCGGCGGGCCCGTGCCGAAAGCCGCCTGACTGCCCGACATCTACGGGTCGGTTCGTCGGTTGCCCGCCCGGAGGTTCATCCGGGAACCAACGGCCGGTACTCGGGCCGCCACATTGCTCGATCGACTGCCGGCTCGATCTCTTCATCCCGGAATTGGAGCCCGTAGCCGCTGTCGCGGAGGTGCCGCACGACGGCGACGGCGATCGTCTGAGCGACGCGTCGAAGGTCACCGATCGCTGGGTAGATCGCGCCGGACGCCAGCCGGTCTGCCGACACGAGGTCGGCCAGTTCGCGAGCCGCGACGAGGAACGCGTCGTCGGTCACCTCGCGTGCCTCCGCCACGATGGCTCCGAGACCGACCCCGGGAAAGATGAACACGTTATTCGCCTGCCCGATCGTCCGCGAGACACCGGCCACGTCGACGTCGCCGGTCGGACTCCCGGTCGCCACCAGCGCTCGACCGTCCGTCCACGCGAGGACCTCGTGCGGTTGCGCCTCGGCGCGGTTGCCCGGGTTCGACAGTGGCAGGATGACCGGCGTCCGCGTGTGCCTGGCGACCTCTCGGACAAGCGCTTCCGAGAATGCTCCTGGACTCCCTGTCGTCCCGATCAGCACGGATGGGCGGAAGGCCCGCGCGACGGCAACCGGGTCCGCAAGCTCCTGTTCGTTCAGTCCCGCCTGGATGAACCGTTGTGGATCGACCGCGAACGCTCGCTTGTCGTCGGCGAGGTCCGTGCGTCCGTGATGGACGAGACCGCTGCTGTCCATCAGGGCGATCGCAGGCCATTCCCCGTGAGCGCCCACGCTGTCGATGCCGAGCTGTTTGAGGAGCAGCCCGGCGATTCCGGTTCCTGCGGCACCGGCACCGATGCAGAGAAACCGCTCGCCCGACAATCCCCCGTGCTCTCGGCGTGAAGCGAGTAGGCCGGCCAGCACGACACTCGCCGTCCCCTGGACGTCGTCGTTGAAGCTCGTCAGTCGGTAGCGGTCGAGAATGCGGAGCGCGTTGTGCTGCTTGAAGTCTTCCCATTGGACGACCGCTGCTGGAAAGACCCGCCTCACAGATTCGACGAATGCCTCCACGACCTCGTCGTAGGGCCGACCTCGAAGTCGCGGGGCGCGGTAGCCGAGATAGAGGGGGTCGTCGAGCAGCTCGGTTCGGTCGGTCCCGACGTCGAGTGAAACGGGCAGCGTCCACGCCGGGTAGATGCCGCCGGCCGCCGTATACAGGGCAAGCTTGCCGATCGGAATGGCCATCCCTCCGGCTCCCTGATCGCCCAACCCAAGGATCCGCTCGTTGTCGGTGACGACGATCAGCCGGATCTCGTCCTCGGCTGCCGTGGCCAGGATGTCGTCGATGCGCTCGATGTCCGCGGGAGTGATCCAGACTCCGCGCGGCCGCCGGAAGATGTGGCTGAAGTCCTCGCAGGCGCGACCGACCGTCGGCGTGTAAATGATTGGCAGGAACTCCTCGAGGTTGTCGCTCAATACGCGGTAGAACAGCGTCTCGTTCCGATCCTGGAGCGCCGCGAGACCGATGAATCGCTCGAGATCGTCGGTCTTCCGGCGCACATGCTCGAGTTCGAGTGCCACCTGCTCCTCGATCGTCGTGACGCGCGCGGGCAGCAATCCGCGGAGACCGAATGCGTCGCGCTCCTCGTCAGTGAAGGCTGTGCCCTTGTTCAGCATTGGCTGCCCGATCAGGTCGCGACCGCGCTGCGGAACGAGAACCGGATCTCGCGGCGCCTCGAGCATGGAGCGCTCCTCTGGACTTCCGAACCCGCCAATCTTCTTTCGGCTCGCGAACCATATCCTCTGTACCCGCGGGCACGAGGCGACATGACGGCGTGAGTGCCTCGGCCTCGACCCCCAAGTAGTCTGCGCAAAGGAGCGAGATCAATGACGACGACGCAGCGTGCGATGGACGAGGCACGACAGGCAGCGGGGGGCAGTCCCGCCGAGCAGTTTGTGGACAGGTTGGCCGACCGGATCGGCGCTCGCGCCGGCGTCAACGCCGTGTTCGGTCAACCAATCGCGAAGGGTGACGTGACGGTCATCCCCGTCGCCCGAGTGCGTTGGGGTTTCGGCGGCGGCACCGGCGAAGGCCGGGAGGCGGCCGGCGCCACTGGGTCCGGCTCGGGCGGAGGGGGCGGCGTCGCGGCCGACCCGGTCGGCTACGTCGAAATCGGCCCGGTCGGCGCGGTTTTCCGGCCGATCGTCCAACCCTTCCCGAGTCCCGTATTCCTGCTCGCCTCAGGGGTCACGGCGGCGATCGTCCTGCGCGCGCTTGCCCGCCTGATCAGGCGCTGAGCCCGCTCGGCGACCCTCGCGTCATGCGGCCGGTCGTCGCGGGGATCGGCCAGACGTCGTCGAGTTCTTGACCTGGCCGGATGACGACGACCGGCCCACGACCGTGTTCCACGACATGCGCGGAGACGCTGCCGAGCAGGAGACGCCCGAGGGGACCTCGAGCATGGCTGCCCACGACGATGACGTCCGCGCCTTCCGCCTCGGCGGCCTCGAGCGTGGAGGCACCGGGGTCACCTTCCCAGATGAGGAATTGAGCGGCGACGTCGTGCTTGCGGGCGTTCTCGACGATCTTCGCGAGGGCCGATTCGCGCTGAGCCCGGACCTGGTCGACGCGGGTATGGAACAAGCCACCCGGCAATCGGAGGCGGGACGGATCGATCACGCTCAGGAAGATCAGGCTTGCCCCCGTCCGAGCCGCGAGCTGGACTCCGGCGTGCTCGGCGCCCGTGGACGTGGCGCTCGTGTCCGTCGCGACGAGCACCCGCCGCGGGATCGCCCGCGCGTCAGTCGCCTCGTCGCCGGGGGTCCTGATCGTTGCCATGGCGGACTCAGACCGTGCTCGGGATGACGCAGCTGAAGGCCGGGGCACCGGCAGCCGCGAGCGAAATTGCTGCTGTAGCGTCCTGCACGATGAGCGCCGTGACCATCCCGAACATCCCGTCGGATCCCTCGGCGTGGGGAAGGATGTGGCAGTGGAAGGCCCACGCTCCCGGCTCGTCGCACTTGATGACGACATCCCAGCGCTCGCCCGGGTTCACGCCCAAGGTGTCGCACGTGAACGCGGCCGATCCAAGCGGATAGCCGTCGCGCGCCACGACCCGCATCGGCATCCCATGGAGATGCCACGGGTGCATCATGATTCCCTCGTTCATGAACCGGATGACGATCGTGTCGCCGAACTGGGCAACGATAGGAGCCGTTGCCGGGAAGCCGCGGCCATTGATCGTGAAGCCGCCCAGCGTGTCGTTGCTGATCCAGACGATGTCCTGGGATGCGCCATAGAGCTGGTCGTACCGCTGGCTTCCGGGCTGCGGCTGCACGATGAATGCGCCAAGGAGCCCGCGGCCGACCTGGTCCGTCGCGTTGTGGTGCGAGTGGTACATGTGCGAACCCGGCGTCCGGGCGACGAACTCATACGTGAAGGACGCACCGGGCTGGATCGGTTCCTGGGTGATGTGGGGCACGCCGTCCATGGCATTCGGGATCCGCTGCCCGTGGAAGTGGACCCCGGTGGACTCGTGGAGGTTGTTCGTGAAGATCGCCCGGACCTTGTCACCCTCGGTGACCGCCAGCAGCGGCCCCGGCCAGACGCCGTTGTAGCCGAGCGCCTTGACCGGGTCCTTCAGTGCGTCGATTCGGTGTTCGATCTCGTCGATCGTCAGCTCGAAGACCTTCGTGTCGCCGTCGATGCGCGGCGCGAGCGGCTGGTTGCCGGCTGGCAGCGTCCCCGCCTCGCCGTCCAGGAACCGCTTGACAGCCGCGGC
>JANMPL010000458.1:0-4379 GCA_031369845.1 Chloroflexota bacterium | reverse complement strand
GGCCAGCTGATCGTGGTCGGCGTACTGGACGTGGCCACATGATCGATCCCGCACTTGCCGCCCTGCGATCGTCGCTCGAGACGGCCGTTCCGACGGAGACTCATCGGCCCGGGTGCGGCAGCCCAGGATCAGCCGAGGCGCCAGAACGGACCGGTCAGGCCGAGTCGGTCCAGGACTGCCTGGTTCTGCTCGCGGGTGTGCGGGCGCCAATCCGGATCGAGGCGGTCACCCCACCAGGCGTTCGCCAGCTCCGCGAGCTTGAGCACCGGGATGGTCTCGCCGCGGGCTCGTCCAGCGAGCCAGTTGTCAACATGGCCTTCCGACCGGAAGAGCAGCATGGAGCCTCACGTATAGCCGATGTCGTCCCACCACGACACGGCCGGGACCGCGACGTGGAATACCAGGGTCCTGTCGTCCGGGCGGCCATCGCGGACTTCGATGTCGAGGGGAATATGGCAATCGGCGCACTCGGTGTGGATCGTGCTGTCCGCCTTCAATGCCGAGCCGATCCCAAATGCATCCCATGCGCAATTGGCGAACCACGACCGTTCAGCAGCCTCCACCCGAAAGAGCGTGGGCTGGGCCGCGAACGGATTGGCCATCCGGATCTCGCCGCCTTCGTCGAGGACCAGCGCATGAGCATCGTGGAGGCGTCGCCAGCCCTCACGGACCGCGGTCTCGGACAAGCCGCTCGCGCTGGCAATCGCGGCCGCAGTGGGCGCCCGCCCAAGGTCGACGAAGGCCGCATAGGTCGCGTTGCGAAGGTCGATATCGGCGGCGTTCACGTCGCGACCGTACGGGATGGGCCATGGGTCGTCAACGCATCGCGGTCATCGTCGCGCTACTCGTGGCGACCCAGGACAGCAAGATCGTGCCAGTTCCAGCCCGATCCGCCGGTCGCCCCCGTGCGCGGCCCACCGGGTGCTCTGTTGCTTTTCCTCAGCCCGATGTCGGCGCGACGTTCGGGTTGACGTGGAACACGTTGTCCGGGTCCCATTCGCGCTTCAGGGCGGCGAGGCGCGCGAGCTTGACGTCGCCGTAGATCCTGCGCGACTGCTCTGGGCCGACATCGGAGTTGCCGTTCGCGTAGGCGCCGAGGGCTCGGTCCGGTTCGACGACAGCGAGGGCCCGTCGGCACCAGTCGGCATTCGCCTCGTCGAGCGCCGGGTCGGTCCAGCTCGAGTCCGCGCTGAGGTCGAACACTGACGCTCGACCGGCATACGCAGTCGCGTCCTCGGGGACGCGGCCGATCGCTCCGCCCAGGGCCGTGACCGAGAAGGTCCCCTCCCCCGGCGCGGTCGCGATGAGCTCCACCAGCTCGTCGAGGGCCTCCCGCCGGACGTCGTTCCCGTTGTGGCTGTTGATGAATGATCGGCTGCTGCCCCAGGCGAAGGCGAGGTCGTGCGCGGTCTGGACGTCGAGATACGGCACGCTCCCGATCGTCGTCGTCACCGGCGTCGGCCCGACGCGAAGCCCTGCCGTGTCACGCTCGACGTCGTCGGCCGAGCCGCTGTGGTTCCAGGCCAGGAACGTGATCGGCTTACCCACGAGGTCGTCCGGGTAGCCGGCGTCGGGTCCCGCCCGATCGATGCCGAAGATCACCGACACTGCATCGGGAGCGCTCGCCGCGTAGTCGCGGTAGACGGTCCACACGTCCTGAATCTGCGTTGCCGGGAAGGCCAGGACGCCTCGGTGAAGATCGGGCCCGAACGGCTGGAGCCGGAATTCGAAGGCGGTCGCAATCCCGAAGTTCCAACCGGCGCCGCGCAGGCCCCAGAACAGCTCCGGCTCCTCGGTCTCGGTCGCGCGGACGAGGCGGCCATCGGCGGTCACGATCTCGACGGCGGCCAGGTTGTCGATCGTGAGCCCGAAATTCCGCTGCAGGCGGCCGACTCCGCCGCCGAGCGTCAGCCCGGCGACGCCGGTATGGCCGACGACGCCGGTCGGGCAGACGAGACCGTGCGCCTGGGCGGCGATGTCGAGCTCGCCGAGGAGCGCGCCGCCGTTCGATCGGGCAGTCCGGGTCCGCGGGTCGACCTCGACCCCGCGCATCTCGGACATGTCCACGACGAGACAGCCATCGGCACCCTTGAGCCCTGTGGCGCTGTGACCACCCGACTTGACCACGATCTCGAGGTCGTGCTCGCGAGCGAAGCGGACCGCCGTGGCGACCTTCGTGGCCGTCGTCGGCCGGACGATGACCGCGGGCCGTCGGTCGTGGACCGGGTTCCAGAGCGCGCGCGCCTCGTCGTATGACGCGTCGTCGGGCGTGATGACCTCGCCGCACGCGCGGCGCAGCTGATCGAGGTGGTGTGGAGCAAGTGGGGCAGTTGCGTCGACCATCGTTCCCCTCAGGGCAGGTTTCGGGGTGGTGGGTTCGGGAGGCAGTATGCCGGGCCTCGCGCAGCCATGCTGTCACCCGGCGAGTTCATCGTTGCGGATCCCGACGGGAACCAAATCCTGGTCGATCGGCACGTCTGAGATGGACGCGAACGTATGGTAGTGTGTATGGCATGGAACGAACCACCGTTTACCTAACCGAGGCCCAGAAGAGGGCGCTGGAGCGGGCAGCAAAGGCGTCGGGACGCAGCGAAGCCGAGTTGATCCGGGAGGGCGTCGACGTGGTGACGAGCCGGGTTCGGGTCGCTGATCCGGTCCTGCCGCTGTTCGAGAGCGGCCAACCTGACCTCGCCGAGCATGTGGAAAAGGCGCTCGAGGGGTTCGGCGAACGTTGATCGTCCTCGATACCAGCGGATTGCTGGCCGCAATCGATGGCAGCCAGCGCAATCACGCCGCCTCGGCCGACGTGCTCAGGACAGCGGACGGCCCGATGCTGCTCTCGCCCTTCGTTCTCGCCGAGCTCGACTACCTCCTCGCGACGCGAGTCTCGGTAGCGGCGGAGCTGGCGTTTCTGGACCAGGTCGCTGGCGGCGCCTACCGCCTCGAGCCGATGGGTCCCAGCGACATATCGCGCGCGGTCCAGGTGATCGCAAGGTATCGCGATCTGGAGCTCGGCCTCGCCGACGCATCGATCGTCGTCCTCGCGGAGCGACACGGAACAGTAAATGTCCTGACGCTCGACCAGCGCCGCTTCCGAGCCCTTGACGGGCCAGGCGGGAAGCCATTTCGGATCCTACCGGCTGACGGCTGACGCCTGGCCTGTCGCGCCGCGTCCTCCCGGAGCTTCGTCGCCCATCGGATCACGGCGCGATCAATTCGAGCTTCGGGAAGTATGTGCGGTAGCGCGTTGCATCGCGGGTGAGGAGTCGATAGCCAGCCACCGCAGCGTGGGCGCCGATGTAGAAGTCAGGCAGCGGTGATCGCTTCGCTCCCCCACCCCGCCTGTACTGGAGGAAACACTTGCCGGCCAGGAAGGCCGCCTCGTACGGGAGGTCCTCGCGCCGATAGAGATCGGCGGGCAGGGCCGCCTCGACCTCTTCGATGGTGGGAAATCCGACCGAGACTTCGGCATAGACCAGCGGGTTGATGACGAGGACCGCTTCGTCGGCGACACGTTCGAGGGCGCTGCCGGACCACTCGCCCCAGACGCTGTCGTTGCTGGCGACATCGAGGAGGACATTGCTGTCGACCAGAACAGAGGTCAAGCCTCGCCTCGTGTGAGGGCCATGATCTCGTCGGTGGTCATCCGAACCCTGCTGCCGTGCTCCCGCAGGCGATGAACCGCTCTCGCCCCCCGCGACGCTCGCTTGCCCGAAGTCGACTTGATGATCCGCACGGCACCGCCGTCGACGACGAAGTCGACCTCGGTGTTCGGCAGGAGACCGGTCTCCTCTCGAACCGCTTGTGGGATGGTGACCTGTCCCTTCGACGTGATCCTCATCAGGGCCCTTCCTAGTCTGGCGGCATTCTTACCACAGACAGTAAGACTGACCCGCCAAGGAGTCAAGAAGGAGGGCCGATGCGACCTCGGCGGAGAGCGCTACTGGAGCCGGACTGTCGCCACCACGCCCGCGTGATCGGAAGGCCACAACGGCGACGTGGCTTGGAACGGCGCGTCGCCAACAAGGTTCGCATCCAGCGCCCGAGAAGCGCCATGGGTCAGGACGAAGTCAATCCGCGAGGCGAGCGCCGACGTCTGGTTCGTGAGCGAGTGGCTCTGGCAGCACGAGTAGCCCGCATCGCCCGAATTGGTCTCCCAGGCGTCCCGGAAGTAGGCCTTCGTCAGGTTCGCGTATGTCCTCGTCGTGCTGCCGTCGGCGGCCGAGTTGAAGTCACCTGTCGCGATGACGGCGCCGCCGGCCTTCGCGGGGCCGGCAAGAAACTCCCTCGCCTGTGCTTCCTGAATCGCCGGGAAGTCCTCGATCTCCAGGTGGGTGGTCGTCAAGCGGAACACCTTACCGCCGAGTGTGCCGTCGATC
>JANMPL010000378.1:0-3715 GCA_031369845.1 Chloroflexota bacterium | reverse complement strand
CGATCGCGTCGGCCGCCGGATCGCGCCCGATGCCGAAACCGTCGAGAACGAGGAGCACGATCGGTCGCGGCCTCGCCGGCCCCGCGTTTTCCGGGGCGTCGGTCACGAGGCGACGAGCGGGCGCCGAATCACGCGATCGGGCTCTCGGATCGGCGCGCGTCGGCCGTCACACCGGCCCTTGCGACAATGCCGGCCATCTCGTCGGGCTTCAATGACGCGCCCCCGACGAGGGCGCCATCGATCGAGGGCTCGGCGAGGAACTCGGCGATGTTCGCGGCGGTGACGCTGCCGCCGTAGAGGACGGGCACGTCCTCCGCCCGATCGTCCCAGCCGATCGCCCGAAGCCCGTTGCGAATGGCGCCCGCCATCGCGGCGGCGTCGGCACCGCGCGCGTTCTTGCCAGTCCCGATCGCCCAGACGGGCTCATACGCGATCACGAGACCGGCGGCCACAAGAGCATCCGCGTCATTCGGCATGACGGCGCCCCAGAGCTGGTCGACTACGACCACCGCGGCCACATCATCGCCTGCCTCGCGGACCGCCAGCTGCTCGCCGATGCAGAGGATCGGCCGGAGCCCGGCCTCGACCGCCCGTCGGAGCTTGCCAGAGATCCGCTCGTCGGTCTCGGCATGGTCGCGGCGCCGCTCGCTGTGGCCGACGATGACCCAGCTCGCGAGCCCGCCGAGCATCGCCGCGCTGATGTCGCCCGTGAACGCGCCGGCGACCTCGTGATGGACATCCTGGGCACCGACCGCGACGTCCTCGCCGGCATCCGCGAGCGCGTCGCGCACGGCAGCGAGGCAGACGAAGGGCGGGCAGATGATCCGTTCCACGCCCGGCACGCGAGTTCGCGAGGCGATCGTCCGGGCGAGGTCGCCGGCATCCGTGGGGGTCGTGTTCATCTTCCAGTTGGCGGCGACGATGACGGGACGCATCGTTCGAATCATGCCAGAGCCCGCCGAGATGGGGTCTGTCGGCGGCGGTGGGTTCGGCGCGAAGTCGATGTGGTCCGCCTGCCGGCGCCCTCGTCCGGATGGAGGGCGAGCCGCTCGACCCGCTCGAGCGCCCGCTGGACGGCCGAGCGATGAAGGCCGAGCCGTTCTGCCAGCTCCGCAAGGGTGGCTTCGGGCGTCTCCCGGCGAGCTTCTGCGACGAGGCGGACGACGTAGGGCTGCTCCGCGAGGCGACCATCGCCGTCCAGCTCCCCGATCGCCGCGATGTGCCGCCCGGCGGCGCCGACGGCTCGCTGGAGATTCGCGGATTCGGCGTTCAGGACGCGATTGAGGTCGCCACGCAGCGCTCGCGAGACCTGCCGAGCCTCCAGCTCCAGGAGCGCTCCGCCGGCCCCGATCCGGCGCAGGAAGAGCCCGACCGTGTCGCTGCTCTTCCACGTCACCACGCCGCGGCCTCGGCGGAGGCGCCACGATGCCGGCAGGCCGACGTCGCCGAGTCGGTCGGCGAGGGCCGGCGCGTCCTCGGGGCCGACGACGAACTCGAGGTGCGTCCGGCCGCTCGCCAGGCTTAGCGATCCGCGGGCGAGGAATAGCCCACGTAGGTAGGCCATCCGGCAGTGCTCGGCCGCGGCGGGCCAGTCGAACCCTTCCGGGGGACCGTCCGGCGGCCCGTCGGGCGGATCGCCGCCAGCGACGCGGGTCTGGCTGTGGCCACGACCGCGGACGCGACCAAGGCGAATCGCCAGCCGCGCCACAGGGCCCTCTCGCGCCGGCGTCGCGGAGGCCAGGCCCGCCGCCTCGGAGCGACGATCGCATGGCCGAGCGGGATCGATCGCGGCGAGCTCCGACCGGAGAGCGGTGACAAGGTCGCGTTCGGAGCGGCTCAAGCCATCACGCGCTCACGCTGACCGGGCGATGCCCGACCGCCGCCGCGAGCCGCTCTCGCGCTCATACACGCGAACGACGGCCGCTGCGAGCGTTGCCGGGTCATGGTGGTGACCGTTGTCCGGATCGACCACGTCGTCGAGGATGACCTTCGGCAGGGCGGCGGCCGATGGCGGCCAACGGAGCCGGACGGGCTCGGCCGGGTAGTCGAGCGGCACCTTCGCTCCGAAATTGTTGTTGGCGAGGACCGCATCGACGATGCCTGGGCCCGCGTGGCCGACGAGGGCGTCGACGTGGGCCGCCAGGTCGAAGCCGGTCGTCTCGCCCCGTTGAGTCGCGACATTGCAGATGAAGACGCGGACCGCGCTCGACGCGGCGACCGCGTCGCGGATCTCGGGCAGAAGGAGGCTCGGCAGCAGGCTCGTGTAGAGACTGCCGGGACCGAGAACGATGAGCTCCGCGTCGGCGATCGCGGCGAGCGCGTCTTCCGAGGCGCGCACGTCGTCCGGGGTCACCCACGCGCGAGCAATCGCCGAGACGTTGGCGATCCGCGACTGGCCGTCGATGACCGTTCCATCCGCGAGCTCCGCGTGGAGCGTCAGCGGCGTCGCAGTCGCCGGCAGGACCTGGCCGCGGACCGCGAGGACGCGGTTCATCTGCCGGACGCCTTCCTCGAAGTCACCGCCCTCGACCGCGGTCATCGCCGCGATCAGGAGATTGCCGACCGCGTGGCCGCCGAGCGAACCGCCGGCCGCCGGCGCCGGATCCGACGGACTGCCCGGGAATCGGTACTGGAGGAGCTCGCTCATCAGCGGCTCCGCGTCGGCCAGGGCGGCGATGCAGCGTCGGATGTCGCCGACTGGCGGGATCCCGAGCTCTTCTCGGAGAACGCCGGACGAGCCGCCATCATCGGCGACCGCCACGACCGCGGTCAGGTTGCTCGTGTGCTCCTTCAGGCCACGCAGCAGCGTGGAGAGGCCGGTGCCGCCGCCGATCGCCACGATCCGCGGGCCGCGCGCGAGGAACCGCTTCTGATAAATGAGCTCGACGAGCGGCCCGCCTTCGGCCGAACGGAAGGGGTCGGTCAGGGCCCGGGCGGCTCGATACGCGCCGATCGCGACCAGGAGGAGACCAACCGCTCCGACGGTGATACCTCGGAGCGGGTACGGCAGGAACTGCAGCGTGACTCCGTCGAGCACGATCTGGGCGACCCCGCCCGGCTGGAGGTCGCGGCTTGCCTGTCGGATGAGGTGGGCGGCGCCGAGGGCGAGCAGGAGGAGCCCGGCGAATACGACGAGCAACCAGCGCTTGACGCCGATTCCCGGCGTGAGCCAACGCCGCAGGTTGAGGCCGCCCGGTTGCCGCATCGGTCAGGCCCGCTCGAGCTCGCGGTGGAAGACGGCCACGGAGCCGAAGTCCTCCTCGCGCAGCCAGCGGGCGAGCTCCTCGGTCAAGGCGATCGACCGGTGGTAGCCGCCCGTGCAGCCGAGCGCGATCGTCAGCCGGGTCTTGCCCTCGCTCACGTAGGCCGGCAGGGCGAACCCGAGGAACTCGCGCAGGTAGCGCAGGAATTCGATGGCCACGGGCTGGCCGAGGACGTAGTCGCGGACCGCCTCGGTCAGGCCCGACAACTGACGCAGGCCCTCTACGTAATAGGGGTTCTGCATGAACCGGACGTCGAAGACGAGGTCGGCTTCGAGCGGCACGCCGTACTTGAAGCCGAAACTGATGAGCTGGATGGCGAGGCGGTCCGGGTCGGAGGCGTCGCCGAGCCGCGCGAAGATGCGCTCACGCAACTCGCGCAGCGACAGATCCGACGTGTCGATCACGACGTCGGCCTCGGCGCGGACGGGATCCAGGAGTCGCCGCTCCTCGAC
>JANMPL010000375.1:0-3370 GCA_031369845.1 Chloroflexota bacterium | reverse complement strand
GTCAACAAGAACCAGATCCCGTTCGACAGGCAGCCGCCGAACACCTCGTCGGGGATCCGAGTCGGAACGCCTGCGGTCACCTCGCGCGGCATGGGCCCCGACGAGATGCGGGAGATCGGCCGGCTGATCGTCGACGCCATCGAGCATCGCGACGACGCGGCCGAGCAGGCCCGCCTGGCGGAGCGCGTCGCCGAGATCTGCGCCCGTTTCCAGGTCCCGGGTCTCACCAGCCCGCCGATCCCGACGGGGCTGCCCGGGGCGTGAGGCTCAGTCCGTTCGCCGGTCAGGCGCTGCCCTACCTTCTCGCCGCCTTCGCCGCGGCCGCCATTCTCGCCTTCGTCCTCACACCGCTCGTACGGCGGATCGCCTTGCGCATCGACGCCGTCGACCATCCCGACCACCGACGAGTCAACGTGACCCCCATTCCGCGGGGCGGCGGCGTGGCCGTCGCGACGGCGTTCATCCTCGCGGCGACGGCCGTCGGCTTCGCCAACGGCGACTCGCACATCCTGCCGGTGCCGCGCGCGGTCGATCCGGCGAGCGTCGTCGCCCTTCTCCTCGGTGGCGCCCTGGCGGCGGCGTTCGGCGTGCTCGACGACTATTTCGACCTGCGCGCCCGATGGCAATTCGCCGGACAGCTCGGGCTGGCGCTCTTCGCGGTCGGCATGGGCGTCCTCGTCGAGCTCGTCAACAACCCGTTCAGTGCCGGCGTCATCCGACTTGACGGCCCCTTTCCGCTCGGCTTCACCGTCGTCTGGATCGCCGGCATGATCAACAGCATCAACTTCATCGACGGGCTCGACGGGCTGTCGTCGGGCGTGGCCCTCATCGCGGCCGTGACGCTCGGGGCGATCAGTCTGACCGCGCAGGTCGACCAACCGTTCATCGCGGTGCTGTGCTTCGCGCTCGCCGGCGCGCTGCTGGGCTTCCTGCGCTGGAACTTTTACCCTGCCACGGTGTTCGTGGGGACGAGCGGGGTGATGTTCATCGGCTACACGCTCGCGGTCCTGTCGATCCTCGGCTCGGCGAAGGTGGCCGTCGCACTCCTCGTCCTGGGCGTGCCGATCATCGATGCGTTCTGGATCATCGTTCGCCGGATCTCCCAGCGCCGCTCGCCGTTCTCGCCGGATCGGGGCCACCTTCACCACCGGCTGCTCGACGTCGGCCTGTCGCATCGCCAGACGGTGCTGCTGATCTACGGGATCTGCATCGCCCTCGGGACGTTGTCGCTTCTCCTGTCGGGGGCCGGCCAGGTCTACGCGTTCCTCGGGGTCTTCGTCGTCATCGGCCTCGTCCTGTTCGGTCTGGCGCGGCTCGATCTCGGCGGTTCGAATGGTGGGATCGAATCCGATGCGCCGATGAGCGAGGCCGCCCCGAGGCGGTAGTTTCGGTTCGGGCGAAGAATGGAGCGGGCGTCTTCGGTGCGTACGCCACGGGTCGTGTGACCCACCTCTGAGCGCGGCCTGAGCACCTGGGCGCTGGGTTAGCTTCGGTTGGCTCCGGTATGACCCAGTGCTAGCATCCCCGCGAGGTCGCGTCCTTCACCACGGCCCAGCTGAGAGGATTGGTGCTGACCGAGTTCGTCGTTATCGCGTTCGTTGCGGTCGGCCTCATCGCGATTGCCGTCCGGTTCGTGCCGCGCGACGAGCACGGGGCCAGGCGGTTCCCGAGGGTCATCGACGAGTCCATCGGCATGGCCGCCATCCGTGCGCTTCTTCGTCACCGGCCCGCGCCCCAACGCGCGGCTGATGCGGCCGCGTCCGCCGCGTCCGCCGCGTCCGCCGCGACCGCCGCGACCTTTGCCGAGCCAACTATCGAAGAAATCGCCTACCGGATCGGCGTGGCCGGGGCACCCGCCCCGACGATTCCTACCCGCCTGATCGTCTCGAGAGGCTCGCTGCAGGCTCATCCGCCGGCGATTCCCGTGCTCCAGCCCGCGCCGACGACGCTCGTCCGCGGCCAGCTCGCAGAGCGACGGCACCTGCAGGCCCATCCCGCCAGCTCCCTCGGCCTTCAGCGTCGAATCGCGGGTGTCGTGGCCGCGTCCGCCGTCGTGATCGCGGCCATCGGCCTGGTCTTTGCGCCCCGCGCGATCGACGGAGGCGTCCTTTCCGCGACCGGACTGCCGCAGAACCCGGCCCCCAACGCCGTTGCGGACCCGGCGACCGCCGAGCCGAGCGGGTCGCCCGGCGCAACGGCCTCCCCGGATCTCGCGACGCCGACTGACTCCGCATCCTCGAGCCCGCCGTCGCCGACGGTCGTGGTGACGACCCCGGCTCCGACCAGACGACCGACGCCAACGCCGGCGCGCACGCCCAAGCCAACGCCGAAGCCACCGACACCCACGCCGACCCCAACGCCTCCGCCGACCCCCACGCCCGTGCCCGTGACGCCACCGCCCCCGCCGCCGCCGCCGCCTACGCCGACCCCGACGCCCGTGCCAACCCCACCCCCGAGCGCGTCCGCGGCGCCCTGAGCGCCAAGGCGCAGCTGCTATACTCCCGGCGGTTCGCTAGGGGGCCTATGAACGGGCTCGGACCGGTTGGCGCATACATTGCGATCCTCTCCGAGGTAGGCCTCGTCCTCCTCGTCACGATCCTGGCGGGAGTCCTCGCCGGTGTCTGGATGGACTCGCAACTGAGGACCGGACCGATCTTCCTCCTGGTGGGCCTTGGGCTCGGTCTGACGGCTGGTTTCGTCGGCGCCTACCGGCTCATGACGCGGTTCATGTCCCGGTACGACTGACAGGCGACAGGACCCTTCGAGGAGACCTTCCGGCGCGTCGTTCGACGCGCAGGAGCACAGGAGCAAGCGTGACGACTGACGAAACGCGTGCGGATGCGGGATCGACGGCCGATCCGTCGGAGGCCCCGGCCGACGCACTCCGCAAGAGCTCGAGGCTGCCGATCCTGGCGGTCATTGCCACCGTCGTCATCATCGATGTCCTGGCATTCGTCCTCGTCCCGCCGCCGGCGGGCGCCAGCGGCACGGGCAAGTACCCAACGGACGGGATCGCCGCGAACCTCGAGCTCGTGCCGCCGCACGTCGTCATCGATCTGGTCCACGGCGACGAGCCGGCGGCGGGTGCGCTCGTCTTCTTCGAGCCGACGATCTCGTCCACGATCCTGACCTCGTGGATCGTGATGGCCTTCATCCTCATCTGCGCGGTGATCTTCACCCGCGGACTGCAGGACGTCCCACGCAAAGGCCACAACCTGGTCGAGTTCATGTACGAGAGCCTGTCGAACTTCGCCCACTCGATCGGAGGCGACCAGGCGCGCCGATACGTGCCGCTCTTCGCGGCGCTCTTCCTCTTCATCCTGTTCTCGAACTGGAGCGGTCTGCTGCCGGTTGTCGGCAAGGTCGAGCT
>JANMPL010000371.1:0-12375 GCA_031369845.1 Chloroflexota bacterium | reverse complement strand
TGTTGTAGTTGCACATCAGGCAGCGGGTCGACTCGGCGACGGCGGCCGTCGCGTCGTAGCCCATCTCGACCGGGGTCGTGAAGTTGACGGTCGGGTCGGGCGAGGGCATCCGGCCCACGAGCGAGACCAACGGGATGTGCTGGCGCGGCAGGACGTCATAGAACTCGGGCATGTCGTGCCGCCACGAGCTCGTGATCCTGACGTTGGCGCTGACCGACACGTCGGTCCGCCCCGACAGGTAGCGGTCGATGGCGTAGGCCGCCTTCTTGCCGTGGCCGGCGGCCTCGATCAGGGTGGTCGGTCCGGTCACGAAGTCGCCGCAGGCGAAGACGCCGCGGACGTTGGACGCATACGTCGCCGGATCGACCTTGACCCGGCCGCGGTTGATCTCGAAGCTCGCCTCGACCGGCAGGAACGTCAGGTCGGCGGCCTGCGAGACGGCGGGGATCACGACGTCGGCCTTGATGACGAACTCCGAGCCCTCGATCGGGATCGGCGACCGGCGACCGGAGGCGTCTGGCTCGCCGAGTCGATTCCGGATGAACTTCACGCCGGTCACGTGGCCGTCCTCGCCGAGGACCTCGACCGGACTGGCGAGGAACTCCATCCGGACGCCTTCGCGCTCCGTCTCGCCGAGCTCCTCCTCGTCGACGACGAGCTCGCTGCGGGTTCGGCGGTAGACGATGGCGACGTGCTCCGCGCCGTGGCGGAGGCTCGTTCGCGAGCAGTCCATCGCCGTGTAGCCGCCACCGATGACGACGACGTCCTTGCCGACGTAGAGCTCCTGGCCCAGGTTCGCCTTCTTCATGAAGTCGACGCCGTAGTCGACGCCCTCGAGGTCGGCCCCGGGAATGTCGAGCGCCACCGCGTCCATCGCCCCGGCGGTGATGGCGATCCCCTCGAAGTCCCGCTGGAGCTGGTCGAACGTGATGTCCTTGCCGATCGTCGTGTTGAAGACGAACGTGACCCCCAGTCGCTCGACGAGCCGGACGTCCATCTCGATCGCCTCGCGCGGCAGGCGGAACGCAGGAACACCGATCAGCATCGTCCCGCCGCCATACGGCAGCGAGTCGAAGACCGTGCACTTGAAGCCCTTCATCGCCAGCTCGCGGGCGACGGCGATGCCGGCCGGCCCGGCCCCGACGATCGCGACCCGCTCGTCCCGCGGGCTGATCTGGGGCATGACGTCGGGGATGCCGGAGGCCTCGTGCCACTCAACGAGGAACCGCTTCATCGCGCGGATCGCCAGGGGCCGGTCGATGTCGCCGCGGCGGCAGGCTCGCTCGCACGGAGCGGAGCAGACGTACGAGCACATCGCCGCGACCGGGTTCGGTTCGCGGGAAAGGATGTAGCCCTCCTCAAACCGGCCCTCAGCGGCGAGATTGAGGTAGCCGCGGCAGTTCGTCCCGACGGGGCAGGCTTCCTGGCACTCGATGTTGCACTGGAGCCAGGACGCATCGACGGGCTGAACGAGGAATTCCTGGTTGGGATCGATCGCCAAGGTCGAGGCGTGCCTTTCTGTGCGCTGGCTTCCCTGGGGTCCGGGCACGAAGGAGGCCGGTCGAAACCGGCGGGTCGAATCTACCATCCGCGTCCTGAGCGGCGCAAAGCACGGCGAACGTGCGGGAGCCGATTTGACGCTCGCTGGGCGCGCAGCTACCCTCCCCGAAGGGCTGTCCCATCGAAGGCCGGAACGAAAGCCGGCCGAGGAGGACATCGACCGTGACCGCGAGCGAGTTCGCGTTCCTGGCGCTCGGGCTCGTGCTCGGCGTCGCAACCGGCGCCGCACTCGTCGAGATCATGCGCGCACGGCCACCGGCGAAACGCGAGGTGCGTGTCACGGTCGCTCCGAACTCGATTGCCAGGCGCCGAGCCACCACCCTGTCCGACGTCGATGCCTATGCCGAGCCGTCCGGACCGGCCCGCGGAGGCCCCGCCGACCGGCGCTGGGTCGACCGCGAATTGGGCGAGGAAGACCTCGACGAGGGTCCGTCGGCTGGTGCCCTTCAAACGGCTGCCAACGACAGGAGCAACGGCGCCGGCAATGGAACGGCCGTTCCAACCGGACCAGGCGTCCGCGAAACCGGCGGAGGCCGCGACTCCGTGGGGATCTCGATCGCGCACGAGCCGGACCCGATGATGACGGCACTGCTGGCGAAGGCAGCCGCCGGCACTCCTGTCCTGATGCCGTCTGGAATCGAATCGTCGGCTGGCCCGTCTGCGATCGGGAATCACGCGGCCGGGACGCTGACGCTCGGGACGTCGTCGGCCGGGTCGTCACCGACCGGGACGTCGGCTCCTGGGGTCGCGACCGTCGCCGTCGCGACGATGTCGAGGCCGGAGGCCTCGAATGGGGGCGGCGGCAAGGGCGAGACGCAAACAGCGGAGGTCGTCGCGACGGACAGGTCCGACGCGATCGCAGGGGCGTGCGACGAGCCGCGCCGAATCGCCGATGAACGCTGCCAGGTCGCGACTCGGGCACGCGAGGGCGCGAGCGCAGCACTCGAGGCGCTGCGCTCGACCCAGCATGCGTACGACGAGCACGTCAACCAGGCAGAAGCGCATGGTGCGACGGCCGACCCACGGGCGGTTCGGGAGGCGAAGGAAGCGGCCCAGCAAGCCTTCCGTGAGGCGCGCTCCGGCGGGCAGTCGCGCGATGACATCGAAACGGCCGCACGCGACTGGCTGACGGAGATCAACCGCATCAATCTCGCCACCCGCCAGGCCAGCGCTCTCGCCGAGCGTCACCGGCTCGCATCGGTCGAGCTGGCCTCCAACCTCGAGCGCCTTTCGGTGGAGGCCGACGCGGCCCGGATCTCCGCAGAGATGGCGGAGGAGGCCTGCGTGGCGGCACGCGAGGCCGTCGCCGCATGCCAGGAAGCAGCAGCGGTTCTGGCTGCGGGCGGACGGCGAAACTCACCGCCCCCCAAGGCGAGGCCGGCGGACCTCGAACCCAAGGAAGAGAACGTCGACGGGGAGCGCGCGGCGATGGGATCACGCGCCGGTGAGGAGGCCGTGATCATCAAGCTCCTCCGCGGCGATCGTGAGGCCCTTGGCCGGCTGGTGGCTCGATTGGGCGGCGACGATCCCGACGAGCGTCGTCGTTGGCAGAAGGAGATCGGCGGACTCCTGGAGGCAGTCGTCGCCCGATCGATGGAGGCCTCCGCCTTCGACTTCCCGACGGAGCATCCCTTCTGGGGTCCGTTTACTCGCTCGCAGTGCCGCGACATCGTCGCTGCCCTGGGGTCGCTCGGTTACAAGCACGACGGCTTCGGATCGTGGGCGGAGGAACGGATGCCGACGCAGCGAGACCTGTCGCTCGCGGTGGGCTATGCCGGCCTCGACCCGATGCGGATCAGGCACTGGCCGTCGGAGGCCGAGATGACCGACCTCCTCCGCGAAGTCACGGTCGCGGCCGACGAGTACCTCTGGGAGGCGGCCGGAACGCTGACGCTCGGTGAGCTCGTCTCTCTCCTGGGGCGCCGCGCCGACGCCCTGACGGACCTCTGGAACGAATGGGGCCTCGTCCGCCCACTGCTCCTCGCCGCGGAGTAGTCGCCGCACGTGGTGGTGTGGGTTGCCTAGTCAGCCAGGGCAGCTTCGGTTGCCTCGGCGGCATCGACGCTGGGCCCCTCGTCCTCGTCGTCATCGATCACCACGAGTCGGAACGCCTCGCCGGCCGTGACGCCGATCGGTTCGCCCACCTCCGTCGCCCATTCTCGGATCCGTTCCTCGAGCTTCTCCGGCTCCTTGATCTGGCTGCCATGGGCGCGCAGGGCGTCGATCTTGCGGTCGATCGTCGCCGTCACATCGACGCGGACGTTCGGGTCGTTCGGCCAGAAGAGGTAGAGGCGCCGGACGACGTGCGACGCGAGGCCCGACTTCGCGAGCCACGGGAACGCCATCGGATTGCGAGCCGCGGGGTAGACGGCGTCGACCGCGGCCATGCCGGCGGCCCGGTGGTCGGCATGGTTCACGCCGCCGTCGCGGTAGAACACCACCTCGGGGTCGGTCGCCAGCACGGCGTCAGGTCGGAACGTCCGGATCTCGCGAACGAGGTGCTCGCGCAGGGCGAGGTCGTTGTCGAGCGCTCCGTCCGGCTGGTGCAGGAACGACAGCCCGGCGTACCCGACGACCTCGGCCGCGACGCGCTGCTCCTTTTCGCGCAAGGCTGCTAGCTCCATTGGGTCGAGATCCGGATCCTCGCCGCCCGCGTCACCGCTCGTGCAGCACACGAGCCAGCCCACCGATCCCGCGTCGATCCAGCGCGAAGCGGTGGCCGCAGGGCCGAAATCCGCGTCGTCCGGGTGGGCGACGATGACCATGAACCGGGCGGGTCGCCAGTCGTGGGGCGTCTCACTCAACGGAACATCCCCAACCGTGCAGGAATCTCGGTTGCGCTGACAAGCATCAAGGCTATGATGTAAGTCGAGGCTTCGCTCGTCTCCCCCCACGAGCGAAGTCTCTTTTCATGTCCGCCGGCTGCGACGGGCCCGGTCACCCCGACCGCGCCTGCTGCTCCTCGGCCAGGGCCGCGAGCACCTCCGCCGCGTGTCCTTCCGGCTTCACCTTGGGCCAGGTCCGGGCGATCTTCCCGTCCGGAGCGACGAGGAACGTCGACCGGGCGGTGCCCCAATAGGTCTTGCCGTAGTTCTGCTTCTCGACCCAAGTGCCGTAGGCGTCCGCGGCCTCGTGGTTGACGTCGGCGAGGAGCGTGAACGGCAGGTTGAACTTCTCGCGGAAGGCCCGCTTGCTCGCACCGGCCTGTGGGCTGACGCCCCAGACGTCGGCGCCGCGCTCGACGATCGTCGCGTTGGCGTCGCGGAATTCACATGCCTCGACGGTGCAGCCGGGCGTGTCGTCCTTCGGGTAGAAGTACAGGATCGTCCATCGGCCGGCCTGGTCGGACAGGCGACGGACCTGCCCCGATTCGTCTTCGAGGGCGACCCCGGGGGCGCGGTCGCCGACGCTGGGCGTGCTCATGTCGAGAGCGTAGCAGGGGTCTCGATGACGAGGACCGAGCCGCGTCCCAGGGTGAACGAGGCTTCCGCCGCGCGGCGGACATTCGACAGACCACGCGCCGAGCCGAGCAGGAGCGTCTCGTCTCGCAATGGGTAGTGGAGTCCTTCGGTCCGGATCCGGAGAGCGTCGGCCCCGAACGGGATGAGCGAGACGATGTCGCCGATCCGGCCGGGCAGCGGCGTCACAACCGGGTCGCCATCCGGTCCCGGAGCGCGGACGAGCCTCACCCGAGCCGAGGCGTCGAGAAGGACGGCCGGGCGCGACCCCAGGGATGGATGAGCGAGGAGCGTCAGATTGGCGATGGAGTGGTCGAGCCGGCGCCCACCGAAGGCCCCGAGGACCACCACCTCGCCGGCGCCGGCGGCAATCGCGGCGTCGATCGCCAGCTCGGTGTCCGACTCGTCCTTGTCGGCGTCGACGAGGTCGCTCGGGATGCCCTGCGCGCGCAGCTCGTCGAGGTCCGACGCCTCGATCGAGTCGCCGTCGCCGACCCAGCGGTCGATGGTGAGGCCGAGGCGCGCGGCGTGACGCGCACCGCCGTCGGCGGCCACGACGAGCGAGACCCCGTCAGACCAGCCCGGCCAGGCGTCGTCGAGCGCCGACCTGTCGGCCACGTCGCCGTCGGCGAGCACGATCGCCCGACGGCCACCCGGGCGCCCGCCCGACGGATCCTGCGAGCCGCTCACGCGTTGGCCGGCGGAGCAGCCACAAGAAACCCATCGACCCAGTCGACGACCGACGGCGCGACCTCCGCCGCTCCGGCGGCCCGCAGCTCGTCGGGATCGCCCAGGACCGACGTGATGCCGACGGCGCGAACCCCGACCGCGCGGGCCATTTCCATGTCGGTCGGCGCGTCACCGACGTAGGCGACCTCGTCCGGCCAATCGGCGAGATCGAGGAGCTCGAGGGCCTTGCGGAGCGGCGCCGGGTTGGGCTTGTGGACAGCATGATCGTCGCCGAATACCCGGGTCGTGAGCAGCCCGCCGAGACCGGTCAGCTCCAGTTGCGGGACGACGATTGCGCGGTCGCCGGCCGTCACGATGCCCAGGCGCTGACCGGCGTCGCGGAGCCGTTCGAGCGCCGCCCCGACGCCGTCGAACGCGATCACATCAGCGTCCGTGGCAAACGTCGCGTGCCACAACTGATTTGCCTCGTCGAGGCGATCGCTCGGGACGCCGAGCCGGAGGTACATGAGCCGCCAGTCCGGCACGTAATGGCGGCGGTAGATGACCTCGTCGAACGGCAGGCCAAAGGAGGCCATCACCGTCGCGTTGGCCCGGTGAAATGCGCCGAGCGAATCGACGAGCGTGCCGTCCCAGTCGAAGAGGATCGCCTGCATCGTCGGGCGATGCTACCGCCGCCGCCCAGAGCTCGTCCGATGCTAAACTCCGACCGTGCCCGAGACCACTGACCACGTTGGGATCCAACGTGTCCGCGATGCCGCCGAGCGCAAGGGCGTCGTCCTCGACGTCACCGTCTTCAGCCAGTCCACCCATACGGCTGAAGACGCCGCAGCCGCCGTCGGTGCGGAACTTGGCCAGATCGTCAAGTCTCTCGTGTTCGTCGCCCCGGGCGAAGACGGACCGGAGCCGATCCTCTGCCTCGTCGCCGGCCACAATCGCGTCGATCTCGCGCGGCTGGCGGCCGTCACCGGCGAACGGGACGTTCGTCGCGCAACCGCCCGCGAGGCAGGCGAGCTGACGGGCTTCACGATCGGCGGAATCCCGCCGATCGGTCATATCCGGCCGGTCCGCGTGATCATGGATCCGGATCTCGGGCGCTTCCAGACAGTCTGGGCAGCGGCCGGCACGCCGAATGCGGTCTTCCCCGTTCCTCCGGCGACGCTGCGGACGCTCGCCAACGCGACCGTCGCCCCGATCACGGAGGAGCGGCGTCTCGCCGACGTCGTGGCGGAGCGCGAGCCCGGCTCCGGTGTCGGCGGCTTCGTCGCAGACGGTCGGGCCCGACCCCAAAACGCCGGGGTGTGAGCTCGCCCGCGGCGGGCGCCCAGCCGCACGACGCGACGATCGCCTATCCCGGCGGACTGCGGGCCCGTTGGCGATGGGGCGGCAGCGGTCAAGGACCTGCGGTCTTCGCCCTGTCGGAGGCCGGTGGCAGCCTCGTCGATCATGGTCCGCTCGTGTCGGCGGACTTCGACGCCCTCTGCCGCGCTGAGCTCCGGATCGACGGCCCGGGCGGCGCCTGGACAGCGAGGTTCGCGTCGACGATTTACGACGAGCCCGCCGGCCTCGTCTGGGACGACCACGGCCTGTTCGTCGTCAAGTACGGGTTCCACACGTATGGCTTCGACGGCCGCTCGGGCGAGCTCCGCTGGTCGCACCGGTCGGCGACGCCCGTGCTGGCGGTCTTCGGTTCGCCACGACTCGCCCATCTCGTCGTCCAATCCGAGATCGAGACCTTCGCTTTGGAGCCGGACGGAACGGCCGCCTGGCGGATCGCCCACAGCGACGTCGTGACCGAGGCCGAGCTCCTCGGCGGCCGCCTCGTCCTGACCAGCTACGGGGGTGCCGTGACGGCGATCGATCCCGCAACGGGTCGCCCGACCGGGTGATCGTGGGGATAGGCCGTGGAAACCGTGGATAACCGGCGGGACACGCAACGAAACTCGTGGACAAGGCGGCTTGACCCGCCGACGCGCGGGACGTAGCGTAGCCGTCAGCCCGGAGGGGCCGAGCGCAGGCTAACGGCAGCGATCGCATCAACGCCCACGCCGCGAGTAGGTTCCTTCGGGCCCTTTGCTGTCCGCCGCGCAGCCGGGCGGAGCGCCTCGGGCTCCTCGCCCGTCCCCGCTATCATCCCGCCGTGGCCCCCCTCCTCCTCGTCGTCGCGAGCCTGATCGCCGTGGCCGCCGGCGTGATCACGCTCCGATCGTTCGGGCCGCGCTATCGGGTCGGGCGATTGCTGGCGACCACCCCGCGGGTCAGCGTCTCGGACGCTCTCGCGATCGCCCGCGACGGCCCGGCCCGCTATGTCCGCGTCGATGGCCGGATCGACGCCGAGGACGAATTCGAGGACGCGGAGCACCGGCCGCTTGTCTTCCGGCGGACCCGACTCGAGGCCGGCTCCGGGAGCCGCTGGTCGGCCTTCGAAGACTCGCGCGAGTCGGTCGAGTTCCAGATCCGGGAGGGCCTCGACGGGATCGGCGTCGATGCCTCGACCCTCGACGTCGGGCTCATCGTCGTGCCCCGCCACTCGGTCGGTGTTGCCGGCGACGTGAGCGGCCGCGCCCCGTCCGAGCTCGATCCGGCGACGCCGGTTCGGGCGATCATCGAGCAGATCTCGTCGGTCGAGCATGCAATCGTCCTCGGCGTCCCCGTTTCGCGCTCCGGCGACGGCGTCGCAGGCGGCGCAGTCCAGCTCACGGCCGGCCTGGGTCGGCCGCTCGTGCTGACGACCCTCGAACCGGACGAGGCGATGCGGATCCTCGCCGGGGGGAGCACTCGACCGCGACTCGCCGCAGCCTGCTTCCTCGCGGCGACGGGCCTCCTGATCGCCGGCGTGGCATGGGCGGGCCTGAGCACGGTCATGAGCGCCGTGGTCCCGATCGCGCGGGCCGCTTCCCCGTCGCCCGGAACAGGCGGCGACCCGCGCAGCAGCGGCGAGGGACCGGGGCTCGTCGGTGAGCCTCTCGTCGCCTTGCTCGTCGTGGCGGGGATCGCTCTTCTCGCCTTCGCGCTGACGACCCTCTACGTCCGTGTGACCGACACGAAGTCGCAAGGCCGCGACTAGCGAACGGGACGAGGCGAAACTCGCTTTCGCGGTGCCGTCGCGCCACGTCAATCGGCCCTCCGACAGCCTAATGAACCTCGCGCAGAGCGCCTGAGGACTATCGTCCTATTGGCAAGAACTGTGAGCTTGGTAGGCTCCGGCCGACGACTTGACATTTCTTCCACGAGAGACTGTTGCCAACCGCCCTTCCGTCACGTCCGATCGATGCGACCCTGTCAGTGACAAAGGCCGCTCGGCTTCTGGGCGTCCATCCCAACACGATTCGGGCGTGGAGCGACGCCGGCCGGCTTCGCTACTACCGGATCAACCCGCGCGGCGACCGCCGCTACCGGATGGGCGATCTTCAGCGTTTCCTTGCCGCGGCACAAGGCGGCGCGAGCGAGCCCGGGCCAGGTGGACCCCTGCACCGCCGGATGTACGAACGGCCCACTCTCGAGCTCCTCACGACTCCGGAGCAGGCTCCCGTTGGGCTGGGCCCGCTGGGTGACGCCGAGCGCGATCAGCACCGGGAAGACATGGACGTCCTCGTCGAACTCGGCCGGATCGGCGCCTCGGCGACGAGCATGGATGCGGTCCTGACCGATGCCGTCCGGGCCATCCTTGGCCATGGCCAGCATCTCGCTGTCGCTCTGTTCGAGCTCCGTCGTGATCGGCTCGTTCCGCGGGCCACCGCCGGTGCGGACCTCCATTACATCGAGTTCCCCCGCGACTTCGGGGTGATGGGCGTCGCCCTCAACCAGCCAGCCGCAGAGCCGTCACCGGTCGTCGCGGATGAGACAGGCGCCGTCGTTGGCGGAGGCGTGTCCGAAGTCGCTATTCCGATCCATGTTCGCGGTTCCGCCTGGGGCGTCCTCGTCATCGCCGCCGGGGAGGGTGCCGACGCTGCGGCGATCGACCCGGACCTTCTTCGCGCCATCGCCCGATCGGTCGGGTCGATCGTCGGCGCCGGCCGAACCGCCGACGAGGTGGCCCATCACCTCCATCGAGCCGACGCCCTGCGCCGTGTCGCGGGGGACATCGGCAGTCGGCTCGACCTCGACCAGATTCTGTCGGGCCTCGTCGACCACGCGATGGTCCTCTTCGATTGCGACCGTGGAGCCGTGTTCCTCCGCCACGCCAACGGCAACGCGATCGCCGAGGTGACACGCGGCCTCTCGCAGGCCTATCTCCAGTCGGTCCGCGGGTTCCCGACACGGTCGCTTCCCGCGATGGCGGTGGCCGCGCGTCGGCCGCTGTTCGCCGGTGGTTATCGGGACGACCCGCGCGGGACGGACGTTCGGGCCGCCGTCGTCCAAGAAGGCTTCGACACGATCTGCACGGCCCCGCTGCTCGACGGCGCCGAGATCCTCGGCCTGCTGAACGTCTACCACGACGAGCCTCACGACTGGACCGACGACGAGCTCGAGACGATGGCCGCGCTCGCGACCCAGGCGTCGATGGCGATCAAGAACGCCCAGAACTTCGAGAAGATGGCGACCTGGGCCGCTCAGCTCCAGTCGATCCAGCAGCTCGGGGTCCGCCTCTCGCGGCTGACGAGCGTTCGCGAGATCGGCCTGGCCATCGCCACCGAGCTGCGTCAGCTGATCGACTACCACAACGTCCGCGTGTACCGGCTCGCGGGCGAGGACCTGATCCCGGTCGCGATGCAGGGCCAGGTCGGGGAGTACGTCGACGAGACGCCCGAGCAGCTCATGGTCAAGTACGGCCAGGGCATCACCGGCTGGGTCGCCGAGCATCGCGTCGCCCAGAACCTTCCGAACGCCGCGAATGACCCGCGGGCGAACACGATCGCGGGAACGGAGGAAGACCTCGACGAGTCGATGCTCCTCGCGCCGATGACGTTCGAGGACCAGGTCCTCGGCGTGCTCGTGCTCTCCAAGCTGGGCCTTCACCAGTTCAGCGACGACGACCTGCGGCTGCTCGTCATCTACGCGAGTTTCGCGGCACAGGCGTTCGCCACGGCCGACGCGACGGCGCGGCTGCGGGCCCAGTCCGAGGCCCTTGAACGACAGCTCATCAATCAGCGCGGTCTCCTCCAGGTCACCGAGTCGATCCTGACGACGCTCAACCCCCACGCGATCCTCGACCAGGTCGCGGATCGACTTTCCGAGCTCGTCGGCTACGACAACATCGCGATCGAGACGGTCGACCTGGTCACCGGACTCCTTCGGCCGCTCACTGCGCGCGGCATCCACGCCGCCCAGTACATGGAGCCGTGGGCCCCCGGCGAAGAAGGGCTCGCGACCTGGGTCGTTGCCCACAACGAGCCCGCACTCATCCTCGACGAGCGCTCGGACCAGCGGATCAACCACTTCCGAGGCGTCACGCTCGGTGGCAGCCTGATCTGCGTGCCACTTCGCGGCCGCGACGGCGCCACGGGCGTCCTGACGCTGGAGCGGCTGGGCGAGGACGCGCGCTACACGGAGGACGAGTTCGAGCTCGTCAAGCTCTTCGCCGCGCAGGTGTCGATCGCTCTCCAGAACGCCGAAGTCCACCGCGCTGTCGAGATCCGCGCCCAGACCGACGACATGACCGGGCTCCTCAACCACGGGACGTTCCAGGATTGGCTCAAGAACAGCGTCGAAGCCCGCGAGCCGTTCAGCTTGATCATGCTCGACCTCGACGACTTCAAGGCCGTCAACGATGCCCTTGGCCACCAGGCGGGCGACCGCCTCCTTGCTGACATCGCCAACGCGATCATCGCCGCCGGCCGCGAGACCGACAACGTCTTCCGCTACGGCGGTGACGAGTTCGCGCTCATCCTGGCGGGCACGGACGCGGACTCGGCTGTCGCGGTCGCCGAGCGTGTCCGGGCCGCGGTCCATGCCGTCGGCGGGCCGGGATCGACATGGGCCAAGCAGGCGATCGAGATCAGCGTCTCGATCGGCCTCGCGACGTTCCCCAGGGACGGCCTTACGCCCGCGTCGATCCTCCTCGCGGCCGACCGCGCCTGTTTCGTCGCCAAGCGGAAAGGCCACGGCCTCATCGCGACGGCCGACGAAGGTCTCGCGCTCGCGAGCGAGTTCTCTCTGCAGCAGCCGACACCCGTCGATCCGCCGACCATTCGGTTGGGCGACTGAGACCGATCCGTTACCGCGCCGTTACCCCGATCCGCGGGTCGCCGTCAGAGTTGGGCACCATGATCGATCGACGCCGCCAGCCCGTCGCCCTCTGCCTTCTGCTCGCGTTCCTCACCGCGGCCTGCCTGCCCAACGCCGTCGGCCCGAGCGCCACCCCGGGCTCGCCACCGCCGACGCCGCCAGCCGGCCGCCCCTCGCCGAGCGGCCCGACGCCCGAACCCTCGTTCGTTCCGCCCACCCCCACCCCGAAGCCGACGTTCCGGACCAACCTCGTCGTGCGCGGCGACAACCTGACCTCGATCGCGCGGACGTTCGACACGACGGCCCGCAGCATCGCCTACTGGAACCGTGGCACCTACCCCAGCCTCGACCCCGAGTCCGAGGCCTACTCCCCGAACCGGATCGAGATCGGCTGGACGCTCGCGATCATCCCGGGAACCGTGGTCGACCCCCAGACACTGCCCGAGCAGACGCCCCGCCCGGCCTCACCAACGCCCGGCCCGACCGCCGCACCCGGCGCGTC
>JANMPL010000365.1:0-5751 GCA_031369845.1 Chloroflexota bacterium | reverse complement strand
AACGTGGATCGCGGGAACGTCGGCCACGGTCTGGAGCTTGTAGTCGAGGAGGTATGCGTTGCGCTGTCGGCCATCCTCGGTGAGCATGACGCCCTCCGTTAGCGCCTGTCCGATCCCCATTGCCACCCCGCCGTGGATCTGGCCCGCGGCCCCGATTGGGTTGATGACGACACCCGATTCGTGGGAGGCCGCGACCTCGAGCACTCGGACGACGCCGGTGTCGCGGTCGACCTTGACGCGGATGGCGTGGGTGAAGAACGTCGGCGCTGCGAAGGACTCCGCGCCGAGACGGCCGACGCAGCTCGCTGCATCGACCGCCGGGGTGGGTGGCGGCTCGCCGGAGCCCTTGCCGAGGAGGAGGCCGACGCTCGCCGCCTCGGACGCAAGATCTGCGATCGACACCGACGAAGTGTGGGTGCCCTTGACCCGGGCCGTGCCATCGACGAGCTCCAGGTCCGCCCGGTTGGCTTCGAGGCGGTCGGCGGCGAGGTCTAGGAGCTGCTCGCGGACCTCGGTCGCGGCGGCGATCACCGCCCGGCCGTTGTTGAACGTCGTCTGGGATCCGCTCGCCCCGCCGTCGTACGGCCCGGCGTCCGTGTCCTGGTAGAGGATCCTGAACTCTTCGGGGCGCATTCCGAGGACCTCGGCGGCGAGGATCGGCAGGGCCATGACTGCGCCCGTGCCGCATTCCTGGGCGCCGGTGACGATCGTCCCGGTGCCATCGGCGTTGATCTTCACGTGCGCGCCGGACGGGCCGGGAAAGGACGGCCAAAATCCCGTCGCGATGCCGATCGCCTCGCCGTCGGGCAGCGGCTTGCCCCAGCCAATCGCAGCCGCGGCGCTCTCCAGCGTCTCGATGGCGCCGATCCGCTCGAAGATCTGGCCGGTTGGTCCGGCATCGCCCTCGTGAACGAGGTTGCGGCGACGGAATTCGACGGGGTCGAGGCCGACGCGCTCGGCGACGACATCGTGGTGCTGTTCGACTGCCCAGCAGGTCGTCGGGCCGGTCGGCGCGCGAACAGAGCCCGATGGCTGCGTGTTCGTGTAGACGACGTCGACCGACACGTCGACGTTCGGGATCCGGTACGGCCCGACAGCGAACATCGCGGCCATCTGGCCGAGGTACGGCTCGTCCATGCTGTAGGCGCCGTTGTCGATGATGAGGTGCCCCCGACGGGCCACGATCGTGCCGTCCCGCCGGACGCCCGTCTCCAGCTCCACGATCATCCGTTCGCGGCGGTGGTCGGGCAGCAGGAACTCGTCGCGCCGCGAGAAGACGACCTTGACCGGCCGACCGGCCGCCCGCGCGAGGGCCGCGACGTGCGGCTCGAAACCGACCTCACACTTGGCCCCGAAGCCGCCGCCGAGGTGGGGGACGATGACGCGGATCCGGTTCTGGGGCAGGCCGAGCGTCTCCGCGACGCCTGACCTGGCCGCGAACGGGACCTGCGTCGACGACCAGATCGTGACGTGATCGCCCTGCCATTCGGCGAGGATCGCCCGCGGCTCGATCGGGACCGCGTGCGACCCGTCGGCGACATAGCGGTCCTTGACGACGAAGTCCGCCTCGGCCATGGCTGCTGCCGCGTCGCCTTTGACGATCGTCGAGTGTGATGCGACGTTGCCCTCGCGGACGACGTTGTCGTCGACCTCGTACATGCCCCAATCGGCGTGGACGAGCGCGGCACCCTGTTTCGTAGCCTCCTCGAGGTCCGTCACCGCCGGGAGCGGCTCGAGATCGATCTCGATCAGGGCCGCGGCGCGGGCGGCGATCTCCGGCGTGGCTGCTGCGACCGCTGCGATCAACTCGCCTTCCCAGCGCACGACATCGCGGGCGAAGAGCGTGCGGTCCCTCACGAACGCGCCATACCGGACTTCGGGTACGTCGGCGGCCGTGATGACAGCGTGGACGCCGGGCAGCGCTCGCGCCGCGGTGGTATCGAGGCGGCGGATGCGGGCGTGGGAGAGGGTGGACATCCGGAACGCGCCGTGGAGCATCCCCGTCACGGTCAGGTCAGCGGCGTAGCGTCCGGTGCCGGTGACCTTGTCGAGGCCGTCCTGGCGGATGAGCGTCGGCGCAGTGGCCGGGGCGAGCGTCGGGGACGTCATCGCATGAGGTTAGCGCAAGAGCAGGGCCCGCCGAGCCGCTGAGCTACGGGCCGAAACGCGTTCGGCCAAAGAGTTGCTCGCTCAGCGTCGCCACCGTCCAATCGGCCCACTCTTCGAGCGTCCAGGCGTAGGTATCGACCAGGACGTGGTAGACATCCTGGCCGGCGTACAGCAGCAGGAGTTGGGTGGCGCGCTCCGGGCTGAGGCCATCGCGCAGCGGCGACTTCTCGCGCAGCAGGTCGAGCATTTGCCTGTAGCCCTGGGCGCGCCAATTCTCGTGGAAGGCCATGACCCGGGCGGTCTCGGCGTCGCCCTCGGCGCCGGCCCGCGCGACGAGGTACAGCGGCGTCACCCGTCGCGTGATCTCGCCAACGCCGGCGACCAGGTGGCGGAGCGCCGCCGTCACGTCCGGCTCCTCGACCATCGCCAGGAACCAGGGCTGCTCTTCGGGAATGAGCGGCTGGCCTTCGCCCATGACGGCAAAGTCGTACGTCCGACTCAGCAACGCCGACTTGGTGTGGAACGTGAAGTAGACCGTCTGGACGGCGACGCCCGAGGCCATTGCGATCTCCGCCATCGTCGTGCTGGCATAGCCTCGCGTGCAGAACAGCTCGTAGGCGGCCTTGACCATCCGCAGCTGGGTGGCGTTCGCACGGTCGCGCCGGGACGGAGTTGGGGCTGACCCCTTGACAGGTGGCACGTCGGTGCTCACATTACCAGAGATCACACTAGTGATAACTCTAGTGATAGATACAGCGAGCGCGACGAGGAGTCCCGACGTGATCAGTGCAGAGAAAAGCATCGTCATCAATCGCCCGATCGACGAAGTCTTCGCGTTCGTCGGGGATCAGCGGAACACGCCGCAGTGGCAGTCCGGGCTGGTCGAAGTAAGGCGCCTGACTGATGGCCCGACGGGGATCGGTACACGGCACACGTTCGTCCGCAGCTTCATGGGACGGAGGATGGAGGCGAGCAACGAGTACGTTGCCTACGAGCCGGGCAGGATCATCACGTTCAAGACAATCTCGGGCCCGGTGCCTCTCGAGGCGTCATATCTCTTCGAGTCCGTCGCCGGCGGCACCCAACTCACCTCGAGGATCGCGATGGACGCGAAGGGGCTCGTGAGCCTTGCCGAGCCGCTGATCGCCAGGAGCCTGAAGCGAGAGATGGATGCAGCGTTCATTGCCCTGAAGGACCTGCTCGAAGGTCAGGCCGTTGCGATCCCTCTGGAGGCTGCCGCACTCTAGGGGATCCCCAACCGCGCCAGACTTAGGCAGGGCGAGAGGCTGTCTCGCCGATTTCTGGCTGTCATGTCACCTTTTCGCGGCGAAACCGCCGGCGGTTCAATCGCGGGTTCCGGCGGTCCCATCAATTTCGACAGAGAAAGCCGCCTGCTCAGTCATGAGAGGGGCGCCGAGGGTTGGAGGGGACCAACCCTCGGTTCGGGCTCCAGCGACTTGACTGGATTGGCCCTACTTCTTCAGACCCGCGATATAGCCCACCGATGCCTCACGGACTCGGAGTTCTGCGCCCTCGCCCCAAAGGCGACTGGACTCTGCGCTGTTGGGGTCAACGAAGCTTTCAGCCGTGGGCGCACCCACTGCAGGATTGAAGTAGAAACCTGGCACCGTTGACAGCTGGACGAGACCCGTCCCACCGGCGGCACCTAGCGGCGCATGCCCATCGAGCAGCGTGAACATGCCCATTCCGCAATCGAGCTGGTTCGGCGAGAAAGGCGCGTTGTCGCCGCCATGGTCGAGCAGCATGAACCTCCGGTCGATCCGATCCCCGATGTGATCGACCCTGAATCCTTCCTTGCCATCCACCAACCAGCGCACAACACCGGCCTGTTTGTCATAAGCGACTGCGAGGGTATGTGTGTCGCCGGCCGTGCGTGTGGCGATCGGGATGACGTAGGTAAACGCAGCGTATTCGTTGTATGGCCCGCCGAACGAGCCGCGTGCAAAGGGCAGGTGCTCGTAGAGCGCGTAGATGCCCTCGTTGGTAAAGAAGATGTCGAAGACCATGAAGGTCTGGAAGTCGATGACGTTCATGGCCATCGCTGCCAGCCGCGGATCATCGTTCGGGTTCGTCACCGCCGAGCCGAACGGGTGCTGGGCATTCCCGTACGACTGCCCGCCGATCGTGGACTGACAAACCAACTGTTGCCCGGGAAGGGCGTCGAAGCCGGGGACCCCCGTGCTGGCGAAGTGGTTCATGTAGGTGAGCCATTTGACGTGGTCGAAGCCGCCTGGCAGACCGCTTTGCTGCTCCTGGGCGACCGTCTTCGTGAAGGCGGGATGACCGTCGACCGTACCGGAGGACCTGACGTTCAACCCCTTGGAGTTCGTTGTCGCGATGCCATCGTCGCCCACGAATCCATTAGCGCCGAAATAGAACCACTTGGCGGTCGAACCGGGCGCGCCAACGTCGAAACCCGTTCTGAAGCTATCCCATTTCGGAAGCTCACTGCCCGCCAGGATCGATCCAGGCAGCAATCCGAGAACAAGAGCCACGAGCACGCCGAGGGACGCGAGCCGTAATGCGCGGGGCACCGCTTTCTCCTCTCCGGCGGGCGTCCGCGCCCAGCGCTCGAGGTTTGGCCCTCTGTCCGACGCTGAGGGTCGGATCCCGCCGTCCACCGGAGTGTACGCACCGAGCGTTTCTGGAAGTCGCGAACTCCGGACTTGAGGGTTAAACGACCACTAGGTGAAACGCGAGGCATCGCTCGTCGAGCGTGGACAACTGGTCCCGATAGAGCGTGAAACCAGAGGCCGAAGCTCTACGCACGCTTGGCCGGTATGATCGGGGCCCGCGCGCCTGTAGCTCAGTGGATAGAGCGTCGGCCTCCGGAGCCTGACCGCCTGAGCGTAGTGGCCACCCGAGTGGGACCCCAAGCGAAGCGGGCAGAGTTTTACGCTCTACCCCGCGACAAGCCGCAGCGTCGTCGTGGCCGACTCCACTGTTCCACGCGCAGGCGAACCCGGAGCTGCGCGGGTAATGGGCAATGGCGCGGCTACCGCGAAGACCGGGGCGGGAACCGTTCGGCTCCGAGGGCAAGTCAATATGTGTATCCGCGGTCATTCGCCGCGGCGACCTGAGGGGCAGCGTGGACCAGACGGGTCTCGTCGAGCGGGCAAGCCAGGGCGATCATGAGGCCTTCGGCGTGCTCGTCGGCGGGCACCTCGCGCGACTGGACACGGCAGCCCGGCTGATCCTCCGGGACCCGGACCTCGCGCGCGATGCGGTCCAGGAGGCGACGCTTCGGGCATGGAAGAACCTGCGCGGGCTACGCGACCCGGGCAAGTTCGATGCCTGGCTCCACCGACTGACCGTCAACGCCTGCCTTGACATCGCTCGGAAGCGGCGCGGTCGATTCTTCGAAGTCGAGCTCACGCCACTCCACGACGCAGCGGTCCCGGACCCCACCACCCGGGTAGCCGACGCGCTCTACGTCGAACGCATGCTCGCGGCCGTCGACCCCGCCCAACGCGCGGTCGTCGTGCTGCATTACTACGTCGATCTCACGCTGCCCGAGACCGCAGCCGCGCTGGGCATCCCGGTGGGGACGGCCAAGTCCCGCCTGAACCGGGCGCTCGACGCGATGCGCATCAGGGTCGCCGACGAGAACGAGTTGCCGGC
>JANMPL010000608.1:0-1992 GCA_031369845.1 Chloroflexota bacterium | reverse complement strand
GCCTGCCGGACGGGACGGACCCACGGCAGGTCACGCGTACGCCAAAGCCAGTCAATGAGATCGGCGTCGACTGGGGAGTCGGCGGAGGCTGAGCCCGACCGATGGCCCCGGGGCCGACCCTTCCGCCAACGACCTTCTATCCCATCGACCTCCAGGTGAATCACACCTGGGTCCAGCGCTCCCAATGGACGTATTCCTCGGGTTGGACGAATCTCCGCTTGACCGACGCAGAGCGCTTGTCGGGCAGCTGGCGGCCGACGGGGATGACGCCAACTGGCGTGAAGTCAGGCGGGAGGCTCAGTTCCGCACCCAGGCCGTCGAGGTCGCCTGAGCTGACGAAGCCGGCGGCGAGGCCCTCATCAACGGCCGCCAGCAGCACAGCATCACCGCGCACCCGGTGTCCATCCAGTCGATTAGCGCGGAGCCAGCGAGTCAGGTGACCCGCTCGTGGCAACCTGACTACGTTTGCGACAGGTAACCAGACTCGGTAAGATTCGGGGCAGAAATCGGTTGGTTTCGTGCTTGCGACAGGCGAAGAATCGCGAAAATCGGTCACCTGCCTCTGGATCAGGAGATCGAAGGTTCGAATCCTTCCTCGCCAGCCAACACCACAACCCATGGGGGTCTGACGTAGGTCGGACCACCAGATGATGTGGTTCTGAGAGTGACGGACGGCATCTCCAAGGAGGTCTGGAGATGCGAAGTGCGCCTGACTCTACCCCAACTTGTGCACCTGACTCTGAGCGTGCCGGTGCATGGGCATCAGACTCTGACGGGCACCTGACACTTACTCAGGCGATCGACCTGTTCCTGGCGGCCAGGGCTGCCGAGGGCATCTCACCCAAGACCGCGACCTGGTATCGGATGATCCTTGCCCGTCAGGGCAGGCGTTCGAGCCCGGTCGGGATGTCGATGGCTTGACGGCGCCGGAAGTCCGGGCATGGCTGCTCGAGTTCCGGACGACTCTCGCCCCGGCCCATTGCCCGCGAGTATGCCCTCGAAGGCCGCCCGGCGCCGCGATACCATGGGCGGCCGGGCAGGATCGACAGACGGGCCTTCGAGAGGGAGCGTCATGGCGAACGCCGCGCAGCGATCCCGTCCCGGTCTCCGGCTCGCGCTCGTCGGCGCCGGCTGGATCACCCCGGCCCACCTTTCCGCCCTCGATCGCCTAGGGCGGACGGAGCTCGTCGGGGTCGCCTCCGCGAGGATGGAGAGCGCCGAAGCGACCGCCCGGCCGCGTGGCGTCGCCGCCTACGACGACGTCGCGCGCCTGCTCGACGAGCAACGCCCCGACGTCGTCTACGTCTGCGTCCCGCCGTCGGCCGCCGTCGCGATCTGCGAGCAGCTCGTCGAGCGGGGCATCCCGTTCCTCACCGAGAAGCCGCTGGCCGCGACAGATGCCGCCGGCCCGGCCCGCGTCGCGGCCGGAATCGCGGAGCGTGGTCTCGTCGTCGCGGTCGGCTACCACCTGCGGGCCCTCGAGCCGATGCCCGAGGTTCGCGAGCGACTTGCCGGGAACCCGGCTCGGCTGGTCACCGCCCGCTGGCTGTCTGGCACGCCGGCTCCCGCGTGGTGGCTGCGCGAGTCCGTCGGCGGCGGGCAGGTGGTCGAGCAAGCGACGCACTTCTACGACCTCGCGCGTTTGCTTGTCGGCGAGGCAACGGTCGTCGGCGCTGTCTCGGTCCGCGACGAGCCGATCGTGCCACCGGGCGCGGACATCGTCGACGCCACCGCCGCCCTGCTCAGGTTCGAGACCGGCGCCGTCGGGAGCTTCGCCAACACGCGCCGCCTGGCCTCGGCGGTGGTCGAGTTCGAGCTGGCATCCTCCGATCTGATCACGACGATCCGGCGGGCCGGCGATGCTCCGGGCGGGTTCGAGGTGTCGTTCGCGGACGGACGCTCGGTCCGGACCCTGTCGCCGGGTCGCGATCCGTATGAGACCGAGGCCGAGGTCTTCCTCAACGCGGTCGAAGCCGGCGATCCCGACCGCGT
>JANMPL010000352.1:0-2701 GCA_031369845.1 Chloroflexota bacterium | reverse complement strand
ACGACCGTCACCGAGCTCAAGGCCATCGCGGCGGCCGCGAAGATCGGGTCGAGCAGAACGCCCGTGAACGGGTAGAAGGCGCCGGCGGCCAACGGGATAAGGGCGACGTTGTAGGCGAACGCCCAGAACAGGTTCTGCTTGATGTTGCGCATCGTCGCCCGGGACAGCGCGAGGGCCGTGACAACGGCGCGAAGATCGCCGCTCATAAGGGTCACTGCCGCCGACTCGATGGCCACGTCCGTTCCAGTGCCGATGGCGATCCCGACGTCGGCCTGGGCCAGGGCCGGGGCATCGTTGACACCGTCGCCGACCATGGCGACGAGCTTGCCCGCCGCCTGGAGCTTGCGGACCTGGGCCGCCTTCTCGTCGGGCCGGACGTCGGCCAGGACCCGCTCGACGCCGGCCTCCTTCGCGATCGCCCGTGCCGTCAGCTCGTTGTCACCGGTAAGCATGATGACCTCGAGACCTAGGTGCTTGAGCTCCTCGATCGCGGCCCGCGAACCGACCTTGAGGGTGTCGGCGATTCCGATCACGGCGACCGCCCGACCATCAATCGCGACATGGACCGGGGTCCGTCCGGCGACAGCCAGCTCAGTGGCGGGCTCCGCGAGATCCGCCGGGTCGACGCCCTCGGCGGTGAGGAAGGCGGCAGTACCGATGAGCACGCGCCGGCCGCCGACAAGCGCAGCGATGCCGCGCCCGCTGAACGACTCGAATGACTCCGGATCTGTCAGCCCCAGCCCACGCTCGTCGCGGGCGAAGCGAACGATCGCCTCGCCAAGCGGATGCTCCGAGCCGCGCTCTGCCGCCGCAACGAGAGCGAGCAGGATTTCCTCGGAGGGCGCGCCATCGACGCGCACCATGTCGGTGACCCGCGGCCGGCCCTCGGTGAGGGTGCCCGTCTTGTCGAGGACGATGGCGCGGACCTTGTGGAGTCGCTCGAGCGCCTCAGCGTTGCGGAACAGGACGCCGTTCTCGGCGCCCTTGCCGGTACCGACCATGATCGAGGTCGGAGTCGCCAGCCCGAGCGCGCACGGGCAGGCGATGATGAGGACACCGACCATGTTGAGCAGGGCCCGGTTGAACGCCGGCTCGGGGCCGAACACGAACCAGACCACGAAGGTCAGCGCGGCGATGCCAAGGACCGCCGGCACGAAGTAGCCAGTGACCACATCGGCCAGCCGCTGAATCGGCGCCTTCGAGCCCTGCGCGTCCTGAACGAGCCGGACGATCTGGGCAAGGACGGTGTCCCGCCCGACGCGGGTGGCCTCGAAGCGGAACGCGCCGGAAGTGTTGATCGTGCCCCCGATCACCTCGTCGCCGGCCTCCTTGGTGACCGGCATGCTCTCGCCGGTGATGAGGCTTTCGTCGACGGCCGAGCGACCGTCGCGGACGATGCCGTCGACGGGCAGGCGCTCGCCCGGGCGGACGAGGATCAGGTCGCCACGAACGACCTCTTCGATCGAGATGTCGGTCTCGACGCCGTCGCGAAGGACTCGGGCCGTCCGCGGCGTCAGTCCGATGAGCCGGCGGATCGCATCCGACGTGTGGCTTCGGGCGCGGGCCTCCAGGAACCGGCCCAGGAGGATGAGGGTGATGATGGCCGACGAGGTGTCGAAATAGAGCGGCAGCTGCCCGGCCATCGCCAGGCCAGCCGCGTGAAAGAAGCCCGGGAAGAGGATCGCCGCGAGGCTGTAGAAGTAGGCGGCCGATGTCCCGACGGCGATGAGCGTGTTCATGTCCGTGGCCCGGTGGCGGGCCACCTTCCACGCCCCACGGTAGAACGGGAGACCGGCGTAGAACTGGACCGGGGTCGCCAGGGCGAGCTGGAGCCACGGGTTCGCGAGGATCGCCGGAAGGAATGGCGCGACGGTCATCTGAGCGAGGCCCAGGAGGAGCGGCACCGTCAGCACGGCCCCGACGACGAGCCGTCGCCGGGTGTCGGCGAGATGGCGCTGCTGGAAGCTTGTCTCGGGCGCGCCGGCGACCTCGCGGTGGGCAGCATGCGACTCGGCAACGCCGCCGCCGGGGGCGGTCGGAGGCTGCGCTCCCCCATCGACGATCAGACGGGCGTCGTAGCCGGCCGCCTCGACTGCGGCGATAATCTGGTCGACCGTCACAGATGGGCCGGCCACGACCGTCGCGCGCTCGGTGGCGAGATTGACGTTCGCCCTGGTGACCCCGTCGAGCTTCCGCAGGTAGCGCTCAATCCGGTTGACGCACGAAGCGCAGGTCATGCCCTCGATGTCGAGCGCGAACGTTCGCGGCGCCGAAAGGCCGACCTCGATCGTCCGATCCGGGCTGTCCGAGCCGGTCCGCTCGACCTGATCGAGGCGTGCCTCATACCCGGCAGCCTCCACCGCGCGGCCAAGATCCTCGACCGAAACGCGCTCCGGATCGAACGTCACTGACGCCGCCTCGGTCGCGAGGTTCACGTTCGCCTCGGTGACGCCATCGACCTTTCGCAAGTAGCGCTCGATCCGGTTGACGCACGACGCGCAGGTCATGCCTTCGACGGGAAAGCGCGCTCCGGCGGTCGGTCCAGTCGGTCGAGCTAGGGTATCGGTCATCGAACTCACATCGAGGGAACGTAGGCGGAGTCGAGGTAGCGCTCAGGATCCTCGTCGAATTCGAGCTTGCAGCCCTTGCCGCAGAAGAAGTAGTCGCGGTCCTTGTAGGAACTGTGGAGTCCCTTGCCACG
>JANMPL010000321.1:0-7872 GCA_031369845.1 Chloroflexota bacterium | reverse complement strand
TCAACATCGGCGTGGTCGTCGCGCTCATCCCGGTGACCGGCATCACGCTGCCGTTCATCAGCGCCGGCGGCTCGTCGCTCACCATCAGCCTCGCCGCGGTCGGCATCCTGCTGTCGATCTCGCGAGAATCCGTCGAACGAGGAACCTGGAACGATGCGCCTGCTGATCGCGGGCGGCGGCACGGGCGGGCACATCTACCCAGCCCTCGCCGTGGCCCGCTCGCTCCGCGATCGCCCGAACGCGCCTGACCTCGTCTGGCTCGGTGGGCACCGAGGGTTGGAGGCCGCCCTCGTCCGGTCGGCCGGAATCCCCGTGCGCCGGCTCGTTCTTCGCTCGCTCCGGTCGGTCGACATGAGCGTCCACGCGATCCTCGACCCGATCCGGCTGGCAGCGTCGGTGCCACAGGCCGCCGCGATCCTCGCCCGTGAGCGACCGGCGGCGATCTTCACGACCGGCGGCTACGTCGCGGTGCCGACGCTCATGGCCGCGGCCCCGCTGCGGATCCCGGTCATTCTCTGGGACGGCAATGTCATGCCCGGTCGGGCGGTCCGGCTGACGGCGCGCCTGGCCGACGCGATCGCCGTCTCCCATGAGGTGACCGGGCGTGCCCTGGCGAGGGGCGGGACGCCGTGGTTCCTCACGGGCACGCCGATCAGGGACGTGACCGCGATCGGACGCGACGAGGCGCGGGCCCGGCTCGAACTTCCCGTGGACGCCCGGGTGATGCTGATCTTTGGCGGCTCGCAGGCGGTCCACCGCTTCAACGCGGCCGTCACGGGGGCGCTGCCCCGCCTCGTCGAGCGCGGCTTCATCCTGCACGTGACCGGCGACGAACCCTACGCCGAGGCGCTGGCGGCCCGCGGACGGCTTCCGGCCGAGCTGCGCCCGCGCTATCGGCCGTACCCGTTCCTTCGCGACGACATGCTGCCCGCCCTCGTCGCTGCGGATCTGGTCGTCGGGCGGGCCGGCTCGTCGACCCTAGCCGAAGTGACCGCCCTGGGAATCCCGTCGGTCATCGTCCCGTACCCGCACGCGGCCGGCCACCAGACGGCCAACGCGAAGGTGCTCGCCGAGGCTGGTGGCGCCCGCTTGATCCCGGACGAGGCGTTCGACGCCGACGTCCTCGTCGAGGCGGCCGACCTGCTCGCCGATGACGACGCCCGGGCCCGGATGGCCGACGCCGCCAGGGCCTTCGGCCGGCCCGGTGCGGCCGAAGCGGTCGCAGAGCTCGTCATGGCCGCGGCCGAGCGCCGGGCGCTGCCAGACGCGGCCCAGATCGAGCGTCTGTCGCGGGGGTCGGGCCGATGACGGCGACGACCGAGAGCGGCTTCGATCCGATTGCCATCGGGACCGCCATCCAGCGGCGGATCGGGGTGAAGACGGTCCGGGACGAGCCGCTGGCGCGCTTCACGACGATGCGGGTCGGCGGCCCGGCCGACCTCTTCGCGACCGTCCACAACGTCCACGAGCTCCGGGCGCTCATCCGCTTCGCCCGCGGCCGCGACCTGCCGCACACGCTGCTCGGGCGGGGGAGCAACGTCGTCATTGCCGACGCCGGGATCCGCGGGCTCGTCATCCAGGACCGCGCCGAGGGATCCAAAGTCGACGGCGACCGCTATACCGCCGAGGCGGGCGTGCCGATGGCCCGCGCGGCGACCGAGACCCAGAAGGCCGGCCTGTCGGGCCTCGAGTTCGGCCTCGCGATCCCGGGCACCGTCGGGGGCGCCGTCTGGGCGAACGCGGGTGCCCACGAGAACGACGTCGCCGCGATCCTCGAGTCGGCCGACGTCCTGCTGGCAGACGGGACGGAGGCGCGCCTCGAGGCCGCGCAACTCGACCTGGGCTATCGCCACAGTCGCTTCAAGGTGCGGATCGAGGAGGGCGCCCCGGCCGACCTCGTCCTCGGGGCGACGTTCCGCCTGACGCCGGAGCCCGCCGAGGTGATCAAGGGCCGGCTCGACGACATCCGCCGCTGGCGCCAGGCCCACCAGCCACTCGGGCTGCCGTCGGCCGGCAGCGTCTTCCGGAATCCGGCCGATGGCCCGTCGGCCGGCGCGATCATCGACGAGCTCGGCCTCAAGGGCCTCCGGATCGGTGGCGCGGTCGTGTCGGAGAAGCACGCCAACTTCATCGTCAACGACCAGAAGGGGACCGCAGCCGACGTCCGGGCCCTCGCCGACCGCGTCCGGGCCGAGGTCCTCGAGCGGACTGGCACGGAGCTGGAGCTCGAGATCGTGTTCCTCGGCGACTGGGGCGAGCCCTTGTGAGCTCCATCGCGAACGCCCTCGTGACGCTTCGCCCGCCGGTCGTCGTCCTGCTCGGCGGCCCATCGGCGGAGCATGACGTCTCGATCGTGTCGGGCACGGCGATCGCCGAGGCCCTCGCCGGCGCCGGCCTCGATGTCGAGCAGGTCCTCATCGACCTCGACGGCCGCTGGTGGCGGCTGCCCGCGGGTCATCGACGCGAGGACCAAGCGCCGGCTGCCTACGACGACCCCGTCTCGCTTGGCGCCACCGGACCAGAGTCGGGCGGAGCCGCCGTCGACCGCCTGGCGGCGGCCGCCGCCCAGCCGGTCGTGTTAGTCGCGCTCCACGGCCCGTTCGGCGAGGACGGCACGGTCCAGGCGCTCCTCGAGGCGGGCGGCCTCGCCTACACCGGGTCCGGCGTGACTGCCTCCGCGCTCGGAATGGACAAGGCGGTATTCAAGCGGTTCGTCCGCGGGATCGGCCTGCCAGTGACGGACTGGCGGGAGGTCCGGGCTGCTCGCTGGGCGGCGGACCCGGCCGCCGTCCTGGCCGAGCTCGAGGCATTCGCAAGCGGCACGGGCGACCCGCGACTCATGGTCAAGCCGTCGCGGCTGGGATCGTCGGTCGGGATCACCCTGGCGCATGGCCCAGAGGAGTATGGACCCGCCCTCGACGAGGCGTTCCGCTTCGACAACGTCGCCCTCGCCGAGGTGTATCTGGCCGGGGCCCGGGACCTCGAGGTCAGCGTCATCGGCAACGACCATTCGCGGCTCGAACTGTCCGGCCCAGGCGAGATTGTCGCCAGCCACGAGTTCTACGACTTTGCCGCGAAGTACACGCCCGGACTCTCGGAGACGTCGCTGCGGGCCGAGGTCTCGCCGGCGACCCGCGCGTCGATGCTGAAGATCGCCCGCGATGCGTATCGAGCAATCGGCGCCGAGGGCTTCGCTCGCGTCGACTTCCTGCTGCGAGGCGACGAGATCTTCCTCTCGGAGATCAACACGATCCCGGGCTTCACGCCGATCAGCCTGTTCCCGACGTTGCCGTCCGAGGGCGGCTACTCGTTCGCGGACGTCTGCCTGAAGGTCGTCGACCTCGCAACCGAGCGGCACGCGGCGCGAGCCGGCGGACGGCTCCGACCGGCGGACCTGCCGCGATGACCACCGTGCTCCTGGGGACGTGACCGGCGTGAGCCAGCGAACGTTCCGACGAGCCGGCGGCCCGGGGCGTCGCACGCGCCCCATCCGACGGGCGTCGGCCGGCCTCACCCCGACCCGGGCCGGAGCCGCGCTCGCGATGCTTGTCTCCGCCCTGGCGGTGTACGGCCTCGCCGCGACGTCGGCGTTCGGGTTCGCCCGGCTCGAGATCCAGGGAACGACGATCACGACTGAGGCCGTCGTGCGGGAACGGCTCGACCTGGCGGAGGGCCAGAACCTCTTCGAGATCGCGACGGAGCCGCTTGAGGCGCGCATTCGCGAGATCCCCGCGGTTGCCGCCGCCGAGATCTCGCTCGGCCTGCCCGACACCGTCGCTGTCCGGATCGAGGAACGCGCACCGATCCTCGTCTGGAAGATCGGCGAACGCCGCCTCCTCGTCGACAACAGCGGCCTCCTCTTTGCGCGGCTCGACAAGGCGACGTCGGCGTCGGTCGCCGGCCTGCCGGTCATCGACGACCAGCGGGCCGAGTCACCCAAGCTCAGCGTCGGCCGGTCGCTCAATCCCGTCGATCTCGACGCGGCGACACGCCTCGCGTCGCTGACACCGGCCGCGGTCGGCAGCGCCGCGACCGGGCTGGCGGTCGGCGTGACCGACGGCAACGGCTTCGTCCTCAGCTCCGTCCCCGAGAGCTGGGTCGCCGTCTTCGGCTTCTACACTCCGAGCCTGCGGACGACCGAGCTCGTCCCGGGCCAGGTCCAGGCGCTCCGCGAGTTGCTGATCAGGGTGGGCGAGCCGACGGTCGCCACTGTGATCCTCGCCGATGACCTCAGCGGGGTGTACATCCCGAAGCCGTCGGCGACGCCCTCGGCATCGCCCGCGCCATGAGGGCCACGCGCGACCGGGTCGCCGGGCGGACCCGCTCGGGTTGCCGCTGTTCGCTCGTGTCGAGTAGCCTTGCCCAAACGCACCGGAATGAGGGCCGCGCCGAGTGTTCCTACCCCTCGCGGGTCTCCTCGTGGGCGTTATCGCCGGTCTCGTCCTCGACGTCAATGTCAATTTCGAGTTCAGCCGCTACTCGGCGGTGGCGATCCTCGCGGCACTGGACTCAGTGCTGGGGGCCGTCCGGGCCGAGCTCGACGGTGTCTACGACAATCGGATCTTCATCAGCGGGTTCATCACCAATGCGATCGTGGCGGTGATCCTCACGTTCATCGGCGATCGGCTCAGCATCGACCTTTACCTGGTCGCGCTGATCACCTTCGGGATCAGGATCTTCAACAACGTGGCGCTCATCCGGCGCCACTTCGTGTAGCGGGAGGTACGGACGACGGCGGTGGAGAGAGAAGCGGTCCTCGTCGGGGTCGACGTCGGCACGTCCAAGGTCTGCACGCTCATCGGCGAGGTGAGTCGCGACGGCCGGCTGACGATCATGGGCCACGGGACCGTCCCGTCGTCTGGTCTCAAGAAGGGCGTCGTGGTCAACATCGACCAGACGGTCCGATCGATCGCGGAATCGGTCGAACGGGCTGAGCGCCTGTCGGGCTGGAAGATTGACCGGGCGTTCGTCGCCGTCGGCGGCCAGCACGTCGAGAGCCTGAACTCGCCCGGCCAGGTCGCCGTCAGCGGCCAGCGCAAGGAAGTCACCCGGGAGGACGTCAACCGGGCGATCGAAGTGGCCCGGGCGATCTCGATCCCATCGAACCAGGAGGTCCTCCACGTCGAGCGGCGGGGCTTCAAGGTCGATGGCCAGGAGGGCGTCAAGGACCCGCTCGGGATGAGCGCGCTCCGCCTCGAGGTCGAGGTCCACATCGTCACGGGCTCCGCGACCGCCGTTCAGAACCTCTCGAAATGCGTCAACGCGGCTGGGGTCAAGATCGACGAGCTCGTCGCCTCTGGGCTGGCGTCGGCGGAGGCCGTCCTGTCCGAGACCGAGAAGGAGCTGGGCGTCGCAGTCGCCGACATGGGCGCCGGCACCATCGATCTCGCGATGTTCGCCGACGGCTCGCCGTTCAGGACCGCGGTCCTGCCGGTGGGTGGCAACAACGTCACGAACGACGTCGCAATCGGCCTCAAGACGAGCCTCCAGGTGGCCGACGAGCTGAAGATCCAGCACGGGACCTGCAGCCTTGCCTCGGTCGGCGAGGACGAGGAGATCAGCGTGTCGGTCCTCGGCGAGGAGGCCGGCCGGACGATCCAGCGGCTCGAAGTCTGCCAGATCATCGAGGCCCGTATGCGCGAGACGTTCGAGTTCGTGCGCGGCGAGATGGCCCGAGCGGGGAGCGGGATGCTGCCGGCCGGGATCGTCCTCACCGGTGGCGCGGCGCAGCTCGCGGGCACGGCCGAGCTGGCCCGCGACGTCCTCCAGATCCCGGTCCGCGTGGCGGCGCCTGCGGGGATCGGCGGGCTCGTGGATACCCTCCTCAACCCGAGCTACTCGACGGCGGTCGGGCTGCTCCAGTGGGGCGCCGGATCATTGTCGGCCGGCGAGCCGCTGCGCTACGAGTCCGCTCCTGCGAGTGGCGGCCTGGGCCGGATCAGGGATGCGCTTCGCAGCATTTTCCCCTGAGCGTGCTGCCGCCGAGTATCCGCCCCGATTTTCGCCCGACGAGCACATGGAACGTGTTGGACACGTTTGAACCCCGATTCGGCCGCCTGGAAGCCCGATTCAGGTCGATCTGGCTCGCCCGGTGAGAATCCACTGCAGTTCGCGCCCCGCGAACCGCTCGCCTCGTCGCATGTGCTCGCCCCACGAGAATCCGGGATGAAGACGACCGAACTCACCATCCGGACGGGGACCGAACCGGGTCTCACCGACCTCACGCCTGCCTGCGCGCGTTTCGTCGAGGGTGAGGGCGACGGGCTGCTCAGCGTCTTCCTCCCGCATGCAACCGCGGGGCTCGTCATCGTTGAGCTCGGTGCCGGCTCCGACGCCGATCTTCTCGACGCACTCGACCGACTCCTGCCGCGCGACGATCGCTGGGTCCACCGGCATGGCTCGCCCGGCCATGGCGCCGACCATGTCCTCCCGCTCTTGGCGTCGCCCTCGCTGGCGATCCCGGTCGTCGAGGGTCAGCTCACGCTCGGCACGTGGCAGTCGATCGCGCTCCTCGACCCGAACCGCGACAACCCGACGCGGACCGTGCGGCTGAGCTTCCTCCCGGGCTGAGGCGCCCACCTGCCAAATATCCGCCCACGGACTGTGCGAATAACTGGCCAAGTTGAGACGCGGCACAGAGCCTCATCGCCGGGCGATCCGAGCGCGACCTCGACGACGTGGACGCGCCTGGGCGCGGGCGAGGGCGAGCGACGTGGCCGGCACGATGAGCACCGCAAGGCCGACGAGCGCGAGGAACACCGGCATGAACGGTGACCCGGCGGGTTCGGCGCTTCCGCCCACGGCGTCGGTCGCCGGCGGCGTCACCTGCGGCATGCCCGTGGCGCCCAGGACGGCGCCTCCGGGGGTCGCGGTCGGCGCCGGTGTTGGATCGACGTCCGGGGTGGCAGTCGGGTCAGGCGTCGGCGTCGGATCGACGTCGTCGGGTGTCGGTGTTGGTTCCGGGCAGGTCACCGAGATGCTCTTGGTATCGGACGAGAGCACGACGTCTACCGCGAGAGCTGCGGTCACCCCCTTCGACTCGGCCAGCCAGCCCTCGGAGGTCGTGCATCCGGCATCGTCGATCGTTGCCGTCGCGAGCTCGCCACGGATGTCGAGGAGCAACGGCAGGGCGCCCTCGGCCGGGCGCGGAACCCCTGTGATCACGACGGCGCCATCCGAGTCCGTGGTAGCAGCAGGCAGGGACCCGGGGTTCTCGTCGCCCTCGTGGTAGAAGGAGATCTCGATCGAGGCGCCCGCCATCGGGCCGTCGTCGGGATCGACCCAGGTGACCGACACGACGCCGTCGGCGACGACGTCGGTGGTCGGATCGGCGGCCAGCGCCGCGCCGGCCCCGGCGATCGACATGATCAAACCCGCGGTCAACGCGACCGCCCACCGTTGGTACTTCAGTCCCACGCGCGCTCTACTCCGAAAGTCCTGCCCCTGAGTCGGTCGCGAGGATTGCACCTCGGCGGCACCGGCGTCCATACGGCGTTCGCCGCATTCACAGTTTGGTAGTGCATCGGCGCACCGCCGGCCGAGGCTGCGCGCTGACTTGCCCGTCCCGCCTGCGTGACCCCAGTGATAGACTCCGCCCCTGAGCGAGGCTCGCGTGCGTCCCCGGGAGCGGGTCTCGGTCGGCCACAATGACGAACGAACATTGGTCCGGACAGCCACCGGAGGAGAGTCGATGCCGTTGCGTTCCGATTCCGAGAACTTTGCGCTGATCCGGGTCATCGGCGTCGGCGGCGGCGGCAGCAACGCCGTCAACCGAATGATCCGGGCCGAGATGATGGGCGTCGAGTTCATCGCCTGTAACACCGATGCACAGGCGCTCCTCCAGTCGGACGCGCCGCACAAGATCCGCATCGG
>JANMPL010000313.1:0-15866 GCA_031369845.1 Chloroflexota bacterium | reverse complement strand
TCGCCGGCGACGAAGAAGCCTTCCAGGATCGTCAGGAAGGCGATGAACAACAGTTCGCCGATCGGGATGTTCATCAGCTGCCGTCGTCCACCCGCGCGCCGTCGGGGTCGACCCCGGGTTTCTGGCGCGGCTCGCGGATCCGGGCAGGGATCCCGACGGCGAGCTTGCCGGCCGGGACGTCCCTCGTGACGACGGCGCCGGCGCCGGTCCGGCTGTCGTCACCGAGCGTCACCGGCGCCCGGAGCATCGTGTCGACGCCGAGAAAGACTCGTTCGCCGATCGTGGTCCGGTGCTTCGTGGTGCCGTCGTAGTTCGCGGTAATCGTGCCCGCGCCGACGTTCGTTCCGGCCCCGACATCGGCGTCGCCGAGGTAGCTGACGTGATGCTGCTTCACGCCCGGTCCGAGACGGGTGTTTTTCAGCTCGGCAAAGTTGCCGACCTCGGCGCCCGGCCCGACGATGGATCCGGGCCGGAGGTGGGCGAATGGGCCGACCGTCGCCCGATCCTCGATGATCGACTTCTCGATGACGCTCGCCCAGACGATGCAGCCCTCACCGACGGTGCTGTCGACGATCTGGCTACCCGACCCGATCGTGCTCCCCCGACCGACCGACGTGCGGCCTCGGAGGATGACATTGGGCTCGAGCGTCACGTCCTCCGACAGGCTGACCGCGGCGTCGAGATAGACCGTCGAGGGGTCGCGCATCGTGACCCCGGCCTGCATGTGGGTCGCGTTTATCCGCGTTCGCAAATCCCATTCCGCCTGCGCCAGCTCCGAACGGTCGTTGATCCCGAGCAGTCGCCCGTCGTCCTCGACCGTCATACCGACGACGAGCCGGCCATCCTCGCGAGCAAGCTCGACGAGCTCCGTCAGGTACAGCTCGCCGGTCTTCGGCGACGGTTTCAGCGAGCCGATCCGCCCGCGCAGCCAGGCCGCGTCGAAGGCGTAGAGGCCTGAGTTGATCTCGTTGACCGCCAGCTCCTCGTCGGTCGCGTCCTTGCGCTCGACGATTCGTTCGACGGTGCCGGCTTCGTCGCGGATCACGCGGCCGAGATTGCCGGGCTCAATAGCATCGACGGCGACGAGGGCGATGGCGGCCTCGTCGAGGCGGCGTTCCTCGAGCAGTTCGGTCAGCAGGCCGGCCTCGAGCAGAGGCAGGTCTCCAATCAGGACGAGGACCTCGTCGACCGCCGCAGGCAGTGCCTCGATCGCCGCCCGGACGGCGTCTCCGGTCCCGCGTGGCTCCGCCTGGAGCGCGTAGTCGACCTCGCCACCCAGGGCGTCGCGGATCGCGGCGGTCGCTGGGGACGTCACCACGATGGGTCGGCCGCCAGCCGCCTCGCGGGCGGCGTCGACGACGTAGGCGACCATGGGCCGGCCGCATAGCTCGTGGAGGAGCTTCGGCGTTTGCGACTTCATGCGCGTGCCGAGGCCGGCGGCCAGAACGACCGCGGCTACTCCCGGGCGCTGGCCGGTACTTGGGGGTGTCACGAGGGGCGACGCCGGTGGGCGGGTGCAGCGGGCGGGCCTGTGGCCCGGGCCCGACGCGGAACCGGCGTTTGAGGTTGTGGATGCATCTTCAGGGTCGCAGCATCGTAGGGTGGCCCCATTCTGAGTGTCAACCGAGGTCGACTGCGTTCGTCGCGGCTGGGCGTCGAGGGCAAGGCACCCGGGAGGACCGGAGCGCGCGCACCGCCCCCCGAGGTCCGAGGCGACGCCCCGCTAGCCATCGGCCCGAGGGTGTCCTGCGCAAGCGAGGACCGCAGCGGGCAACGCGGCCATCGGCGTTCAGGCGCGACAGTCACTTGGTCTCGGCCAGGACCCGGCGGATCTGGTCGGCGTGCTCATGGCAGTGGGCGGCGTAGATCTCGAGCCAACGTTCGACGCCGTACGCGCTCATCTCGGAGTGCGTCCCTGTCCTCCCCCACTCCGCCTCCGTCAGGCGGTCCAGGATCTGGGCTGTTGTCGCCCGGGCGCCCTCGATGGCCGCCAGGGCCGGTTCGACGGGCCGGTCGTCGTAGCGGAGCCGCCTGGCGAACTCATCACCGTCGTAGCCGACGATGAGGGGATTGTCCTCGGCGATGAGCCGGCGCAGCCGGATTGCCGACGTCATCTCGCTGTCCGCCGTGTGGTGGACGACCTCCCGTGCCGTCCAACCGCCGTCGGCCGGGCGCGCATCGAGCTCGGCGTCCGTCGTGTCGGCCAGCGCCGCGCGTATGACCTCGGGGCCCGCGACGTACTGCGCGACGAGCGCCGATCGCTTCGCCGCGTCCATCACGCCGAGTGCCGGCTGACGGCGTCGACCTGGACGCGTCGGGCGATCGCCTCGATCTCGACCAGGCCCCCCTTCGGAAGGGCCGAGACCTGGATCGTCGAGCGAGCCGGTGGCGGATCGGGCATGAAGCGGGCGTAGACGGCGTTCACCGCCGCGAAGTCAGCGATGTCGGTGAGGAAGATCGTCGTCTTGACGACGTCGTCGAACCCGAGACCCGCCGCATCGAGGACCGATTGGAGGTTGCGCAGGGAGCGCTCGGCCTGGGCCTCGACACCTTCGACGAGCTCGCCGCTCACCGGCTCGAGCCCGATCTGGCCCGAGCAGAACACCATGTCACCGCTCCGGATGGCCTGGCTGTAAGGGCCGATGGCGCCTGGCGCGCCGCCGGTCGAGATCGCCTGTCGGGTCATTGATCGCCTCTCCTCGCTGATTCGATCGTTGTCGCCGCGACGAACGGCGGCTCTTCGCCCGGGAATGCCAGCGTCGCGTCGGCAACGGCCGCGCGAACAGTTGATGCGGCGGTCTCAGCGTCGTCGAGCGAAGGATAGAGCGCCCAGAGGGTCGCGCCGGAGCCCGACAGCCCGATCGGTCGGGCGAGAAGGCGTGTCAGCGACCGACGGAGAGGGACGAGGCCGGGCACGACCGCTGCTGCCGCCGGCAGGAGATCGTTGGCGGACGCGAGGACGCCGGCCCGCTCGAGGAATGCACGAACGGTCAGACCCGAGCCGAACTCGCTCGCGAAGTGTTCGGACGTCCGTCGCGCAACGCCGGGCTCCGCCATCGCCCCGCCTGCCCAGGCGGCAAACACCTCGGCGGTGTGAGCGGGAATCGCCGGCGTCACGAGGAGGACGCCCGGCGGATCCGATGACTCGCCGCTGGCGTTCTTGACGCCGTGGAGTGGCGTGACGCGCTCGCCGCGACCCTCGACAAGGGCCGCGCCGCTGCCGAGGAAGAACGGGACGTCGCTGCCGATGCCGGCGGCGAGGGCAAGACGCTGCTGTGGATCGAGCTCCGCGCCCCATGCCTCGAGCGCTCCACCTAGGGCCGCGGCGGCGTCGCTCGATCCGCCGGCGAGCCCCGCCGCGACGGGGATCCGCTTCTCGAGGCGGATCGCGAGCGGCGGAGCCACAACGCCCGACGCCGCAACGGCCTTGCGAGCGGCAGCGACGGCCTTGAGGACGAGGTTGTCGGCGGCCGGCCCCGGATCGAAGCCGGTCGAGTGGAGCGTGTCAGCCCCGTCGGTCTGGATCGCGAGGCTCAGGCGGTCAGCCAGCCCGAGCGGGACCATCACCGAGTGGAGCGCGTGGTAGCCGTCGGGCCGCCGGCCGACGATCGCGAGCGTCAGGTTGAGCTTGGCCGGGGCGAGGCGGATGACGGGCGTGAGGCGGCGGGCGGGATCGGTCATTCCCTACGCCGACCGCGCGTGTCGGGCCCGATCTCGCCGAACGCCACGAGCAGGGCGATCCATTCGCCGACGGCCAACGTCTGGGGCCTCCGGTGAGGCTCGATGGAGGCGGCTTCGAGGGCTGCGGTGACGCGCGCCGGCTCGACGGGGAGCTGGCGGGAGAGCACGTTGTGGAGCATCTTCCGACGCTCGCGGAAGCCCGCCTGGACCAGGCGCCAGAGGGCGTCCTCCGATGCCGTGTCCTGCAGCCGGTCGTCGTCGGGGTACGGCTCGACAACGATGACCGCGCTCTCGACGGCGGGCTCCGGCTCGAAGGCTCCGGCAGGGACATTGAACGCGATCCGGACCCGGGCGTGGTACTGGACGAACACCGACAGGTAGCTCATCCGGCCCGCTGGTGCGGCGATCCGCTCGGCGACCTCCCGCTGAACCATGAGGACGAGCCGCTCCGGCCGGGGCGGTTCGCCGAGCAGCCGATGGAGAATCGGGCTCGTAATGTGATACGGCAGGTTGGCGACCACCTCGAAGGGCGGCTCCACGAGGCGATTGAGCGGCTGGTCGAGCGCGTCGCCTTCGATGAGGCGGAGCTGGCCCGCCGTCATCTCCGCCTCGAACCGGTCGCGGAGGAAGCCGGCAAGGCCGCGGTCAAGCTCGACGGCGGTGACCGAAGCCCCGGCCGCGAGCAAGCCCGAGGTCAGGAAGCCGAGGCCCGGCCCGATCTCGAGCACGCGGTCACCCGGCACCGCCCCCGCTTCGCCGATGATCGCCTCGAGAATGTCGACGTCGGCCAGGAAGTTCTGCGACATCGAGTGACGTGCTCGCAGCCCAGCCTCGCGCAGCGTCCGCCGGACGGCAGCCGGATCGATCCTCGGTGCGGCCGTCACCGGGTCACGGGCTCCCGCCGGGCGAGCGGGAGCGACGGCCGGGCATCGAGGTCGAGGCTGGCCAGGTCACCTGCCTCGAAGCGCCAGGCGGCGGCGGCCCCGATCATCGCCCCGTTGTCGGTGCACAGCCCGGGGCGTGGCACGTTGAGCAGGAGGCTCCGCGCCTCCGCCTCTGCGGCGATCCGCGCCCGGAGCGCGGCGTTGGCTGCCACCCCGCCGCCGAGCACGATCGTCCGGGCATCGACCTCCTCGGCAGCCCGAATCGTCTTGGTCGCGAGGACATCCACAACAGAATCCTGGAAACCCCACGCGAGCTCGGCGGTCGTGGCCTCTGGCAATCGGGCGTCCGCCCCGGCCTCGAGCGCGAGTCCAACCGGCAGGCCCGCGGCGACGCGTGCCTCGTCGACCGTGCGGCGGGCCGCCGTCTTCAGGCCGGAGAAGCTGAAGTCGTACGTGTCGCCAAGCCATGCCCGAGGGAAGACCGCGTCATGACGGGTCGCGTTCTCCGCGGCGCCCTGGATCGCCGGGCCGCCCGGGTACGGCAGACCCAGCAGGCGGCCGACCTTGTCAAACGCCTCGCCGGCCGCGTCGTCGACCGTCTGACCAAGGAGCCGGTACGTCAGGTGGTCGCGCATCTCGACGAGGAACGTGTGGCCGCCAGACACGATGAGGGCGACGAGTGGGAAGACCGGCGCTCCGCGCTCCGCCTCGCCGGGATCGAGCAGCCAGGCCGCATACAGGTGGCCCTCGAGGTGATTGACGCCGACGAGGGGTTTGTCGTGGACGTAGGCGAGCGTCTTGGCGAAGTTGATGCCGACGAGCAGCGAGCCGGCGAGACCCGGGCCGTACGTCACCGCGACCGCGTCGACATCGGGCACGGAGACACCGGCGCCCGCCAGGGCTTCGTCGAGGACCGGGACGATCCAGCGGAGGTGGGCGCGGGCGGCAACCTCAGGAACGATGCCGCCGGTCGCAGCATGCAGCGCCGTCTGGCTCGCAACCACGTTGGAAAGGATCCGGCGGCCGCCCTCGACGACAGCGATCGCCGTCTCGTCGCAGGACGATTCGACGGCGAGGATCAGCGGGCCGCTCACCGCGCGTCCCGCGGCCGGGTGGCGTCGCCCGTCAGCGGCTCGTCGGGCAGCATCGGCGCGGGGGCCGCGTCCACCTCCGCCCGAAGCCGCGCGAGCCGTTCGCTGAAGCGGGCTTCGGAAAGCGGCTCCGTCGTCATGATCAGGGCGTCCTCGCCGTCGTCGCTGTAGTAGCGCGGGCGCAGCCCGGCGGGACGGAAGCCGTACTTCTCGTAGAGGCGTCGGGCGGGGATGTTGGACAGCCGCACTTCGAGGGTCGCCTCTCGCGCGTGCCGGGCGATCGCGAGGTCGAGGAACGCGACGAGGAGACGCTCGCCGATGCGCTGCCGACGCCAGGCCGGATGGACCGCGAAGGTCGTGATGTGAGCCTCGTCGACCATGAGCCACATCCCGCCGTACGCCACGATCCGATTCTCGATCCGGGCGACGAGGTAGCTCGCGAGGCGGTTCGTCTCGAGCTCGCTGCGATAGGCGTTCGGGGGCCACGGCGCGCTGAAGCTGGCGAGCTCGATCAGGTGGATCGCCTCGAGATCGTCGAGGCGCATCGCGTCGATCGTGACCTTCACCGGTGGTCGCGCGACCATGCCACCTCCCCGCTCGCTGCTTTGACGCCGCGGGGCAGCGTCACGTAGTCGGGGACGAGCCGAGCGAGATCGTCCTCTTCCCCGGCGGCGAGCCGCTCGGTGCCCAGCCGCATCAGCGACGTTGCGAGCCCGTCCCGGGCACGAGTGCCGCGGGCCGAGGCGTCGGGTGGGGCACGGCCCTCGAGATCGACGGCGACGAGGACCTCGTCCTCGGCGAGATCGGGGTCGCTGCCGCCCGGCAGCAGCTCGGGTGCCTGGCCGGGCCGGACGACGATCCGGTCGGAGGCACCGGCTGGAAGCAACAGCACGACCCGCTCCGGCGGCGTCGCGCGGTCGGTCGCCGCGGCGATCAGGGCCTCCGCGCTCGACACGCCGATGATCGGCCGGCCCAGGGAATGCGCCAGGGCCTTGGCCGTGGCAATCCCGACGCGTAGCCCCGTGAACGCGCCGGGACCGGTGCCGACGACGATCGCCGTGATCCGGGAGCGGCGAAGGTTCAGCTCCCCGTGGAGCCGGCCGATCGCCGGCAGGAGCTGCTCGCCGTGGCGATAGCCAGCCTCCCAGGTGGTCGCCCCCAGGAACGTGCCCTCAGGAGCGGCCGCGGCAACGACGACGCGGCTCGTCGCGGTGTCGATCCCGAGGACCCACGGCCGGCGCCCGTTCGTGGCCGCCCCGTCCCCGGTCACGCGGCGGCCTCGAGATAGCGAGCCAGCGTCGGGTCGAGTGCCCGGATCGTGATGGTTCTCGAATCATCGCTCGTTCCGTCGAGCCCGCCCTCGATCGAGACATCCAGTCGGGAGGCCGGCAGCAGCTCCCTCATTCGCTCCGGCCACTCGACGAGCGTGACCCCGCTCGCCTGGCGGTCGTCGAGCAGCCCGCCGGCCAGCGCCTCGGACGCGTCGGCAAGGCGGTACAGGTCGATGTGGAACAGCGGCAGGCGGCCGGCGTATTCGGCCATGAGGATGTAGCTTGGCGAGTTGATCGTCTCGGTCACCCCGAGACCGGCACCGAAGCCCTTCGCGAATTGCGTCTTGCCGGCGCCAAGCTCGCCTCGCAGGCAGATGAGATCTCCGGGTCGGGCGGCGACGGCCAGTCGGGCCGCCAGCTCGCGCGTGGTTGCCGGGTCGGAACTCGTGAATCGCCGCTCGAGGGCGGTCGGAACGGACATCGGAGCGAGGGTAGCCCAAGGACCGACCGGCTGCGCGCCGGGCTACAGTCGGCCGGCGCGCGGCGAACCAGCCGGCGACCTGTCAGGCGAACCGCTCGAGGTCCGCCAGCGGGACCGGCACGGGCGGCCAACCCTCGAACGCCACCCAACCCGACTCGAGGAACGTCCCGTCGGTGAATCTGCGTAAGCCGGCGAGGCCGGCCCATCGACCTTCGCGGCCGACCCGCTCGCCCGCCCGGACCCGGACGAGGTCGCGCGGAGGAGGCGCGAGATCGATCTCCGGCTCGTTGAAGACGAGGGCCGGCGGGTCCATGACGAGGGCGACCTCGCGCCCCGCCAGGGCAGCGAAGATGCTCGCTACGGGACTCGCGATTTTTCGCCGAACGGCCCCGTCGAGGACGAGGACGGCGAAGGTCGGCAGTCGATGCAGCGAAGCCCGCTGGCGCGCCTCCGAGGCGAGAAAGTCGCGTCGGTCCTTGCCCGCCAGGCCGGCGACGATGATGCCGCGCAACCCCATCGCCCGTGCTCGGGTGAGCGTCTCGGCGTCGACACGCGAGCCGACGACGAGGATGGCGCCGGCAAGGCCGACGTCGAGGCTTCCGGGTCGTAGCCGGGCGCCCGACTTGCTACCTTCCCCAGGTTCGGGGTTGATCGCGAGCAGGCCCCTCGTCGGTTCGCCGAGGGCCTCGACGCCGCGCACGATTCGCCCTTCCGCGCGGACGCCGATCCCGATCCCCGGTCGGACCTGGTGGACGACGCCGGCGATCGGGGTGTCGATCTGCTCCGTTTGCTCGCCGGCGGCCATCCGCCAGTGTCCGCCGAGCTCGAACAGCAGCTCGCCAGTTGATTCGCCGCGGCCTCGTCGCAGCTGGACCCCGGTTGCGTGCGAGGGCTGGGTCCAGCGATCGCCCGGACGCGCGTCCTCCGCCACTGGTCCGGCACGAACCTCCACGAGGCGGCTGTCGCGCAACCGCTCGCCAATCTGCGATCCGGGCACGCGCACGTCGCCGGGGGCGCCGAACGGCCGGTCGCCGGGACGCAGCGGGAAACGAACCTCGAGCGGGCCTTCGACGACCGTGCGCCGGACGACGTACTCGATACCGGGGTCGGTCATCGGTCGCGCGTGACCCAGAGCGAGTCCTGCCAGGCCTCGAGCAGCTCCCGCCGGCGCTCGGGACGGTCCGGCAGCCGCAACGGGACATCGCGCAGGTCGAGCAGGAGACCGCCCAGGCCGCCGGCCACCTCGACGGCGAACCGCCGCCCTCGACCGCCGAGCCGCACGGTGTCCCGGAATTGCAGCTCGGCTGTCCCTCGCTCGCCCGGCGGCAGGTCGACGAGCTCCAGGCCGCCGGGAATCAGCTCCAGATCGCTCGAGCCGGCGGCACCACGGACCGTGACGTGGCCGGCGCTCCGGCCAGGTCGGATTCCGCCCGGGATCACCACGCTCGCGAGCGGCGCGAGGAGATCGTCGGCGATGTCCGCGATCAGCTGGCGACGCTCCGAGGCGTCAGGGATCGAGCCGAGCGGCGCGAGGAGGCGGGCGTGGTCGTAGGCAACGCTGACCGCCGCGGCTCGGCGGACGACGTCGGCGATGGCGAGGGCGATGGCCGGGCCAGGCGCGACCGCCCATGCGCCACCGGACGCAACGATCAGGTCGGGTGCCGGCTCGGCCGTCTGGTCGGGCGTCGCCTCCATCAGCACGGCGAGAGCCGCACGACCGGCCGCAAGGCGGAGGCGGGCTCCCTCACCGGCGGCGTCCGACCATGGCGCGTAACGGAGCTCGCGGAGGCGGTCGCGCAACCGATGTCGGTCGATCGGGACCGTCGACCAGGCCAGGACACGGTCGACCGCCGCGTCGTCCGGGTCGGGCGGAACGAGGCCGGCCTCGGCGATGAACGAGGCGGTCACCCGACCCGGCGTGCCGCCGACGCTGGGGGCCGCCGTGGCCCGAAGACCGCCGTTGAAGCCGATATCGACGATCTCGACCCGCCGGTCGATGGCATCGGCCAAGCCGGCGGCCGCCTTCGCGATCGCTCGCCTGGAATCCTCGCGTGGCGCGCGGAGATCGTCGAGCAGCTCGCGAAGCGCGGCTCCCGGCGGGTCGCCGGCTGTCGCGGCGGGCGCAAGCATCACCTCGCCCTGGCGAACGCCGTCGGAGGCCTCGAAGCGGCTGAGCTCCTCTGCCATCGAGCCGGCGAGGATCACGCTCAGCTCAGGGCGGCGCGCTGCGACCGCCGCGACGAGGCTGGCGACATCGTCGAGGGCACGTCGCTCGTCCGGTCCCGGCGGCTCCCCGGCACCCAGCAGGACCGCCTCGACGGTCGGGTCGAGCAGCATCGCGGTCATCGCCAGCGGATCGGTGGTCTGGGGACTCCCAGCGACGACGCGCCAGCCACTCCGACGAGCAGCCTCCTCGAGCGGGGCGACGGCACGCTCGGATGCAGCGATTGCCGCAAGGCGCTGGGGCCGAGCGCTCTGTGCAACGAGGCGCGGCAGATCCGCGGCCGCCCCGGCCCGGTCGATGCCGAGCGTTCGAGCCAATTCGGGGTCGCCCGTCCCGGTCCGGGTCAGCAGCAACCGGACGAGGGCGTCGACATCGACGCCGGCGGGCATGGCGAGCGCCCCGATCAGGCGCCATCGGTGACGGACCCGGGCAACGAGCGCGACGGACGACGTCGCGGCACCCAGGTCGAGGGCGAGGAAGGCGCGCGGGTCGCTCGTCACCCCGTCATGCTACCCGCCTTCGCGCGGTCGGCGTCGTCAGCGCGGCTCGGCCGATGGTCCGCCAGCCGGACCAAGCGGCGGACGGGGCACCGGTTGGTCTTCGAATCGGCGGCTCAGACACCCGTTTGTCCGCCAGCCGGACCGAGGAGCCACGGGGAAGGCCGATCCGCGTTCGAACCGGTCTCCCAAACGCCCGTTGGTCCGCCAGCGGGGCCAATGGGCGGCAGAAGTACCGATGAGGCGCGGCACGCGACGCCCGATCGCCCGTGGTCGACGCGATCGTGCCGCTATTTGGAGTACCACTCCTCGACCAGACGGTAGATGGCGGCGACCGTCAGGCGTCCCAGGTGATTTCTTCGTCTAGTTCCTCGAGCCGGGCGATCAGCTGCTCGATTCCCGCATCGTCGGCCAGGATCTCGGAGGCGCTCGCGAAGCCCCCGCCGAACAGGCCGCGGAGGACAGGATCGAAGAAGAGCATCGCGTTGGCGCCGAGCGGCCGGTAGGGCCGGCTGGCCTGGAGGAAGTGGACGGCCGGGCCGGTCAGGCCTCGCAGCTGGATCTCGCGGGCGACCTGCTCGACGAGCTCGTCACGCTGTTCTTCGCTCGGTTCGTAGGGGAGGCTCACCCGATGCCGCCGTTGACTGGTGTCCGCTCCGCCGTCTCGGCGGCCACAGGCGCCGGCTGCGCGGCGTGGTCGGCAGGGGAGGCGGTCGCGGCCAGCGCCGCCTCAAAGGCCTGGTAGGCGACAGCCCCGCGCATCGCGAAGATGACGTGCTCGATGCCGGGCAAGCGCGGCAGTTCGTCGCGGACAGCCTTGACGACGACGAGAGCCGCCTCGTCGAGCGGAAAACCACCGACGCCGGTGCCCATCGCCGGAAACGCCACGCTCGAAGCCCCGATCTCTCGCGCCCGGGCCATTGCGCTGCGGACGGCCCTATCGATAACGGCGGCGCTGGTCCTCCGATCCCGGTCGAGGGACACGGCATGGATGACCATCTTGGCGGCGAGCTTGCCGGCCGGGGTGATGATCGATTCGCCGAGTGCCACGGGAGCCTGCCGGACCGCCGCGAACTCGATCGCGTCGCCGCCGGCGCGCTTGATCGCACCCCCGACGCCTGTCGACATCCACAGCGAGACATTCGCCGCGTTCACGATCGCGTCGACCTCGAGCTCGCAGATGTCTCCGTTCCAGAGTTCGATTCGAGCCAAGAATCCTCCACGGACGCCAGCGTCCGGACGCCAACCAGACCGGCCGCCGCATGGTACACCCGAGGGAGGCGCCTGGATGTCGTGGTCAGGACCTCCCACGAGTACGTGGTGCGAGCCCGCGCCAGGTCCATCGCCGTGATCCGCTCTGAACCCTGCTCGCCCAGGAGCACGAACTCGTCCTCGACTCCGACAGGCTGCCCGGGGACGTCGGTGACGTCGAACATGATGGCGTCCATCGCAACATTTCCAACGAGCGGGACGCGGCCGCCTCGCACGAGCGCGTCGGCTCGGTTCGAGAGCGATCGCGGCCAGCCGTCGCCATACCCAAGGGGCAAGGTCGCGATCCTGCTCGGTCGGCCGGTCTCGAACGTGGGGCCGTAGGAGACCCCGTGACCGGCCGGAAGGTCGGCCACACGCACCGGGCGGGCCTTGAGCGCCAGCACCGGTCGCAGCCGCGTGGTGACGGGTGGCAGCGATCCGGGATCAAGCTCGTCGGGGGCGATGCCGTACGTCATCAGCCCCGGGCGGACCGCGTCGTACGACGGAATCCCCTCCAGCAGCAATCCGGCGCTCGCGGCGAGGTGCCTTCGCGGTACGTCGATCCCCGCCGCGGCGAGCGTTGAGAGCGCCTCCTCGAAGCGCGCGATCTGGGCCGCAGTGCGCGGTCGATCCTCCGCCTCCTGGAGGTGCGTCCAGACCCCGGCGAGGCGAGCCCCGCCCGTTGCCGCGATCGATGCGGCCGCCGCGAGGACGCCCGTCGCCGCAACACCGCCGCGTCCCAGCCCCGTCTCGATCTCGAGCTCGATCTGGAGCTCCGGCCCGCTCGCTGCCGAGTTCGCCGTGCCGATCGCCGCGAGGAGCGCGACCAGCATGACCTCATCCCCCGCCGCGACACCGATCCGGCGAGTAGCCGCTTCCCGGGCCAGCTCCGGCGGGATCGGATAGAGCACGCTGATCCGGCCCTCCAGGCCGGCCGACCTCAGCGCGACTGCCTCGTCGAACGTGGCGACGCACAGTCCGTCGGCCCCGGCCTCGACGAGCGCGCGGGCAATCGGCACCATCCCGTGGCCGTACGCATCCGCCTTGACGACCGGCTCGACGAGGACGCCCGGTCCAGCGAGCTCGCGCGCCACAGCCAGGTTCGAGACGAGGGCGTCGAGGTCGATCTCGATCCAGGCCACTCGCGGGAGTGGCGCGAGGCCCGCCGCGGCGAGCCGCTCCTCGATCGGAGGCCGCTCCCCCGTCGGGCGAGGGCTGTCGGCGTCGGCGGTCAGGTCGACGTCCCGCGACGCCCCCTGGCGTCGGAGCCGATCTCCGGTGCGACGGCCGGATCGCCGGCGGGGGCCTCAGCGGGCGCGTCAGGCGTGCCCGTGGGGCCATCGGGCGCGGTGCCAGTGCCCCCGGGCACACCCCGCGTTCCGAATCCCAGTCTCGCGCCCGCTGCGCGCCGCTCGGCGACAGCGGCCAGTCGCTTCCGCGCGATCGCGATCGGATCGGGCAGGTCGGAAGCCAGGAGGCCCGCGTCGCCGAGCCGCTCGCTGACAATGTCGCCGGCCAGTCCGTGCAGATAGACGCCCAGTCGGGCCGCCGCGAAGGGCGTCAATCCCTGGGCGAGCAGGGAGCCGATGGCTCCGCTGAGCACATCGCCCGTCCCGCCAGTGGCGAGGGCCGGATTCTCGAACGGCGCGACCGCTACAGAGCCGTCCGGTGCCGCGATGACCGTCTTCGCACCCTTCAGGACGACGACGTGGCCCCACATCGACGCCGCGTCACGTGCGGCAGCCGCGCGCGCCGCGTCGTCGGCAATGAGATCGCCGTCGTCGCCCGGGGCGCGGCCACTCCCCGCCCGAAGTCGTTCGAATTCACCGACGTGGGGGGTCAGGACTGCGGGCCGCCGCTCACCGTCCCACCACCGCGCCATCGTCGCGAGCGATCGGAGCGCCTCGGCATCGAGGACGATCGGCGGCGGCGTTTCGTCGTCCGACGCGGCAAGAAGCCTCCGGACGAGCTCGGCCGTGGCGAGGCCCGGTCGAAGGCCCGGGCCCACGACGAGCGCATCGTGCTCGTGGTCGAGGATCCGCGACAGCGATGGCTCCGGGTCGACCTCCTCGACGTCGTCCTCGGGAAGCGCCATGGTGGTGGCCTCGATGACCTTCGCTGCGAACAGTGGCTGCAGCGACTCCGGGACGGCCAGGGTGACGAGACCCGCGCCTGCCCGACCGGCCGCCCGACACACCAGGAGCGCCGCGCCGGCGTAGTCGAGGGATCCCGCAACGACGAGGACCTTGCCGAACGCACCTTTGTGGCCGCGCTTCGGTCGCTCCGGTAGCAGCGCCGAGGCGGCGGCGTCGTCGAGCGTTACGGCTCCGGGGATTGGCGGCTCCAGCGTCGCACCGGTCGCCCCGGCTTCGCGCCGCCCGAACCCGACCGGACGGTCAGTCATTGCCGTCGCCCTTCTCGGCGAGACGCGCGGATTCCGAGTGCAGCGCACGCAACCGATCCATCCGCGCCAGCAGCCGACGCTCCCGATCGTCGAGCCGGTCCTCGATGTCCGGTGGAAACACGTAGCGTCCGCCCGTGCTCCGGACGCCAAACGCAATCGCCACCGCGAAGTCGGCCTCATGGGTGATGGATACCGCGATCCGCGCCATGCCGAGCTGCTCGGCGCGGGACGCGGCACGGCCGTGGAGCCGGACCGCGGGCTGGCCGGTCGGTAGCCGCTCGATCTCGATGTCGCGCCAGCCGATGCCCCGGACGCCGAGGCCGAGCACCTTGCTCACGGCTTCCTTGGCGGCCCAGCGCCCGGCGAACGTCTCCGGCCGACCGCGGACGTAGCGGTTCTCCGCCGAGGTGAGTACGCGGCCCGAGAACCGTGCCCCGAATTTCTCGATCGCCGCCCTGATTCGGTCGACCTTGATGATGTCGATCCCGAGTTCTTCGATACCGGCAACCTCAACTTTCATTTGCCACTCGCTCTCCGAGGTCCCGAGGCGGAGCTCCGCGACGCCATCGGCCCGAGGACTACTCGACCGTGACCGACTTCGCCAGGTTGCGGGGCTGATCGACGTCCGTGCCGCGGGCGACCGCCATGTGATACGCGAACAGCTGGAGCGGGATCACCGCGAGGATCGGGCTGAGGGCTTCGTGCGTATCGGGGACGAATCGGACGTCGTCGGCGAATCGCTCGATCTGCGGATCGCCCTCGGTCGCCACTGCGATCACCTTCGCGTCGCGGGCCCGTCCCTCCATGACGTTGCTGATCAGCTTGTCGTAGACCGACGAGCGCGTCGCGACGGCCACCAGCGGACATTCGGCGTCGAGAAGGGAGATCGGGCCGTGCTTCAGCTCACCGGCTGCGTAGCCCTCGGCGTGGACGTAGCTGATCTCCTTGAGCTTGAGCGCTCCCTCGAGAGCGGCGGGGTAGGTGTAGCCGCGGCCGACAAACATGAAGCCGCGCGAGTTGACGTAGCGCCGGGCAAGCGCGTCGGCGCCGACGGTCGCAGCGTCGATCGCCCGCTGGGCCGCACTTGGGAGGGCGTGGAGGGCGTGGGCCAACTCCTGCTCGTGTTCCGCGCCGAGGTTGCCACGGATCTTCGCGATCGCCGCGGCCAGGATCACGAGCGTCGTGACCTGGGTCACGAACGTCTTCGAGGCGGCGACCGCGATTTCGGGTCCTGCCTGGAGGAAGACGACCGCATCGGCTTCGCGGGTGATCGCCGAGCCGACGGTGTTGGTTACCGCAACGATGGGGCTGCCCTGCTCCCGCGCGTGACGCGTCGGGGCGATCGTGTCGGCCGTCTCGCCCGACTGGGTGACGGCGATGACGAGCGTCTTGCCGTCGAGCGGCGGCGGGCTGTAGCGGAACTCGGAGCCGACCGTCGCCCGAGCCGGCAGGCCCGTCCAGTCCTGGATCGCGGCGGCACCGACGAGCGAGGCGTAGAAGGCGCTGCCGCAGGCAACCAGCTCGACGCGATCGACGCTCCGGATCGTCTCCGCCAGGGCATCGAGCTCCTCGACCTGGATCCGGCCGCCGCGGGTGACGCGGCCGGCGATCGACTGGCGCAGCGCCTCCGGCTGCTCGTGGATCTCCTTGAGCATGAAGTGCTCGTAGCCGCCCTTCTCGGCGGCCTCGGGGGTCCAGGTGATCAGCGTCTCCGCTCGCTCGCGCGGCGCGCCGTGGATGTCGGTCACCTCGACGCCCGTCGGAAGGACGTCGGCGACATCGCCCTCCTCGAGGAACACGATGCGGTTCGTGTGGGCGAGGATCGCCGCGACGTCGCTGGCGATGAAGCTCTCCTCACCGTTGAGGCCGACGACCAGTGGGACGTCCTGCCGCGCTCCGACCAGCCGGCTGATCTCGCCTCGGTGCATGACGACGAGCGCATACGCGCCTTCCAGCTGACGAAGCGCGCACCGGACGGCGTCGGCGAGATCGCCCTTGTAGCACTCCTCGACGAGGTGGGCGATCGCCTCCGTGTCCGTCTCGGAAGTCAGCTTGTGGCCGCGCGCCTCGAGCCCGTCACGC
>JANMPL010000289.1:0-3772 GCA_031369845.1 Chloroflexota bacterium | reverse complement strand
GCTCGGCTTCGGGCGCCGGTTCGGGTTCGGGTTCCGATTCGGTTTCGGGCGCCGGTTCCTCGTGAGCAATTGCCTCGACGACGACGTCCTCATCGGTTACGTCAGCTTCAGACGCTTCCGGCGTCGGCGGCGCGACCGGCGGCTCGAGGAATCGCATGACCTGGGCGAGCGCCCGTTGAGCGGCCTCGTCGCCGGGCATCGCGCGAAGCCGGGCGGCGAGGGACTCGACGTACCGTCGGCGCTCCTTCGACTCGGCAAGCTCGAGCGCTCGACGAGCGGCATCACAGGCGTCTGGCACCTTACCTTGACGATCGAGCACGTCGGCGAGGCGATCGAGGGTCTCGGCCGACTCCATCCGACGACCGAGGCTGCGGAGCGCCTCCGCCCGGCCGCGGAGCGCGGTCTCGTCGCGCGCCGCCAGCGCGAGGGCACGATCGTAGGCCTCGAGCGCTTCGGGGATGCGCCCCATCCGGACGAGGATCCCACCGATCGCCGCGTGCGGTAGAGCGCGGTCGGTTGCGATCGAGGCCGCTTCACCGTATGCCTCGATCGCAGGCTCGAGCCGGCCGCGGAGCGCTGCGACGTGGCCGCGACGAAGTGCGTCCTTGTAGCGCTCGTACAGGGACGACGACGACCGGCGCGGTGGCCCCTGCCGCCGCTTGCGTTCACTCACCGAGCACCTCGACGAGCAGTGCCTTCTGCACGTGAAGCCGGTTCTCCGACTGGTCCCAGATGATGCTCCGCGGGCCATCCATGACGTCGGACGTGATCTCCTCGCCGCGGTGCGCGGGCAGGCAGTGCATCGCGACCGCGTCCGGACCGGCGGCCTCGAGCAGCGCGGCATCCACACGGAACGTCGCAAAGGCGTCGCGCCTCTCCTCCGCCTCTGCCTCCTGGCCCATCGAGGTCCAGGCGTCGGTGTAGACGACCGCCGCACCCCGAACGGCCTCCACGGGGTCGCGGCTGAAGACCAACCGGCCGCCGCCGCTCGCTGCGAGCTCCCGGGCACGTTCGACGATCGTGGGGTTCGGCTCATAGCCGGGCGGATGGGCGAGGCGGATCTCCATCCCGAGCGAGGCCCCGAGCAGAGCCAGCGAGTGGTAGACGTTGTTGCCGTCGCCGACGAAGGCGAGCACGACGCCATCCAGCCGACCGAATCGCTCTAGCAGCGTGAAGATGTCGGCCAGTGCCTGGCAAGGGTGCTCCCGCAGCGTAAGCCCATTGATGACCGGGATCGACGCCTGGGCCGCGAGCTCGACGACGACGGCGTGCGGGCCCGTCCGGGCGACGATCGCGTCCACGAACCGCTCGAGGTTCCGGGCGACATCACGGACGCTTTCGCGGGCGCCCATGACGACGTCCTCGGTCAGGTAGATCGCGTGTCCACCGAGCTGGTTCATCCCCGCCTCGAACGTGACCCGCGTGCGAAGGCTCGGGCGCTGGAACAGCATCGCGAGCGTCCGCCCGGCGAGCGGCGGCGCGGCATGGCGCCGCTCTTCCCGGTATTCGGCCTTCAGCTCCGCCGCCCGGTCGAAGATCCGAAGGACTTCGTCGCGACTCAAGTCCGCGACCGAGAGAAGGTCGCGACCTTGCAGTGACGTCGGATCGGTGGTCACGTTCACCCGCTCACTCTAACGGCCGACGCCCACGCACGAGACCCGCCGTCGGTCCCGTCGATATCGAACGATTGCCACTCCCTCCACACTCATGCTCGGTGACGGCGCCAAACCGGCACCGACAACCAGGGGGCAGCAGAGTGCTGCGAACGATCGTGGACCAGGCGAGACAGGGCGACGAAGAGGCCTTCGGCGCCCTGGTTCGCGAGGTCGGCGATCGCTGCATCTTCATCGCGCATCGGATCTTGCGCGACGCCAACCTCGCCGAGGATGCGGTCCAGATGGCCCTCGTCCAGGTGTGGCGGGAGCTGCCCGCCCTGCGAGACCTCGATCGGTTCGAGGCGTGGCTCCATCGGATCCTCGTCAACGCCTGCTACGCGGAAGCGCGACGTGGCCGGCACTTCGCGGCGGACGTCGTCTTGCTCGAGACGGACGCTCCGGTCGCGGCCGACGAGTTCCTGACGGTCCACGACCGCGACCAGTTGGACCGCGGCTTCCGGCGACTTCCGCCGGACCAGCGCGCAGTCCTCGTCTTCCACTACGCCCTTGGGTTGACCGTGCCAGAGGTCGCTGATCACCTCGGCATTCCCCTCGGGACCGCGAAGTCCCGGCTTTCCTACGCAACCGCGGCGATCCGGGCGGCCCTCGAAGCCGATGCCCGAACGCCCATCCACGACCAGGAGCAGCTGGCATGACGAAGCCGCGCGATCCCGAAGCACTCCTCTCCGCCTACCTCGTCGGCGGGATGGAGGTCCTGCCGGATCGGGTCGTCCATGCCGTTCTGGACGAGGCCCATCGAACCCGTCAGCGGGCCGTGTTCCGCCCGTGGAGGACCCGATCCAAGTTCAGAGCCGGACTCAGCACGGCGGCCGTGGTCGCCTTGCTCGTCGTCGGTGGCGCGCTCCTCGCCCAGCGTGACCGGGACGACGTCGCCGCCCCAAGCGCGACGCCCCAAGCGAGCGGCAGCCCCAGCCAACCCGCCATCGTCACGGCACCCACGCCCTCGCCGACCGCCGAGATCCTGAGCCTCGACCTGACATGGACAAAGGTCGCCCTCGACAAGCCGCTCGGACAAGTCGCCTGGCTCGGAGATCGCTTCGTGCTCGTCGACGAGGATACCGGCGAGGTCCGGACATCCCTCGACGGTGCGAATTGGCAGCTCCTGCAACCTGGCGATCCCGATCCGGGCTACGCCGAACTGCTCAGGCCTCGACGTGATCACCTCGCTGGATCGTTTGTGAGCTGGGAGGACAACATCGTCGGGTGGTGGAACCCTGAGGAACCGCCGTCGATCCCCAATCAGCCTCCGGTGACGGCGCGAGACATCCTACGGATCGTCCGCCCACCCGCTGAGCCAACGGATACGACGCCCTTCAAGGGCCGCATCGAGTCGATCGGCATCGGGCCCGTAGGGATCGTGGCCCAGGTCCACTCCCACCTCGACTGGGACGCCTGGGTCGCCTCGAAGCTGGGTGACGACTGGGTGTCGCGCTACAAGGGCGTGGACTACCGGGACGGGATCCTGGAGATCACGATGAAGCGAGGCCGCGGCCTCAAGGTCGTGTGGGCGGACGAGGGCTTCGAGCCCGGCGATTACATGGACGCGGGCTTCGGTTGGTACAGCCCCGACGGGGAGCAGTGGACCCTGATGCCCGCCGACGTCCCGTCCCCGGACGGTGACGGGTCACGCGGGTTCGTCACCGGCTTCGGCGACGTCGTGGGCGTGTCGGACGGCTTCATCGCGCGCGGGGACAGCCCCGACGACACGTGCCCACTTCCAGATGGCTGCGGTTCGATGTGGCACTCGTCAGACGGTCTGACCTGGCGCAACCTCGGCGATCCGAAGGGGGATTCGTCGTCATCGGGCTCAGCACCAGCCCTGCTGCCGTGGATGGGCGGCGCGCTCGAAACCGACGGGGTCGGGACCTTTGACTTCTGGACATCGGAGGGTCACAGCGTGCTGCCGATGGCCGCAGAGGTCCGGGCGGCATGGAAGCAAGCGGAAGCGGGCTTTGGCACGGGACCGCTCGGCATCGTGACGGTCCTGAAGGACGACGGGGAGATCCTAGTCACCCATGACGGCGTCGACTGGGACATTCAACCGATGCCCGCCGAGATGGCAGCCGACTCAACCCTCTTTTATGGGACTCCGATCG
>JANMPL010000250.1:0-2014 GCA_031369845.1 Chloroflexota bacterium | reverse complement strand
GTGTCGAGCCCGGCGAGGCCGACGTTGCCGAACGACTCGTCGCTGCCCTCCCCACAGAGGCTGCGCGCCGGGTCACCCATCAGATCAGTCGGCCCACGATCACCGGGCCAGCCCCGACCTTCGGCTTGGCGCTCGACGCGCCGATCTTGCCGAATGTGCTGGCCTGGCACCGCGAACAAGAAGGACTCCGATCGCCAACCTACGCGGCTTCACCGGCGCCCACGGGCCTGGTCTCGGGTACTCGCCTCACGATTGGCGGAGCCGCAGGCGAGATAGCCAAGGGCCAGTATTACCCGGGCGACCACGCAAAATTGGGTCAGGTTCCATGGGGGGATCGCCTGGACGCACTCGTCGAGCCGCTCGGCGACATCACCGTCCAGCTGACCCTCCGGAACACCCGCTCGACGGACGTGCTGTTCTCGGAGCCCTGCGGGCAATCGGACGCGATGATCGTCGAGGTCCCGAACCCCGTCGAACCGATCGGGCGAGAGTGGGACGGCATCGCGGGTATCTTCAAGAGGTACGCCCTCGGACAGAGCACGGGCACCCCGATCGAGTCCTCGATTCGCACGCCGCTGAAGACCGTCGCCAAGGGCTCGCGCTGTCATGCCCCGACCGTGGGCGGGCCGAGCTTCGAGCACCAGACGATCCTGGCCGGCGATACCTACGAGTCGACGCTCACCTGGTCCGCCGAGCTGGTCAAGGGTCTGCCGGCGGGCCCGGGCGAGATGCGCTTCTCGATCCAGGTCAGGCACGACATCGAGGCCGCGGGCAGCGGGATGTACAAGGCGGAGACGCTCCGGGTCGACGGCGCGATCACCGTCCTCCCTGGCGGCGCGAACGTCGTGACCGCCGGCGAGGCGCTCGACGCCGCCATCGGGGATCCGGATTTCTCGGCCTGGTTGTCGAAGCAGCCACGCAGCTCGTGGGAGAACGTCAACCTGTATCTCCAGCCAGGCGCGGTGGGCGTCGACGTCCTGCCTACCGTCCCCTACTGGTCTGTCGAGCTCTTCCGAGTGCCGCGGAATTGGGCCATCTTCTACGTCGACGCGTCGAAGGGCACCGTGCTCAAGCGGATGTTCTGCGATATCCCGTGCGACCGCTAGGCCGCTTGAAACGCAGCGCCCTTGGGCATCGGCGAGGGTGAAACGGTCCAGACATCGCCGCACCCGTGGAAGAGGCCATCGACACCGACGCCGCCACCGACCCCGATCATGTCGCCTTCGCGTGCCTTGATACTCCCAAAGCGATCGGCAAGTACGAGTGTGCCGCCGTCCACGCCGACGCTGTATCCCGACGGCCAGACGACGGTGTTCCTCGGGCCCGTCGGCGCCTCCAATACGAGATTCTTCCCGTCGGCGACGAGGACGCCCTCCGCGAGCGCCGTTGGGCACCCCATCTCACAGCCAGAAACGCTGCTGACGATGCTCAACGCCAGCGCCGCGGCCCCGAGAACGGCCTTCATGGCCGTCAGTACCCGGCCGTCAGGCCGAAGTCGATCGAGATCGCGGCTCCGGTGATCGGTGCGGCTCGTTCCGAGCAGAGGTAGGCGATCAGCTCGGCGATCTCGTCGGGCCGGATGAAGCGCGGCGTCTTCTGGGGGTAGGCGGCGAGCAGGTTCGCACGGTATTTGTCCGGATCGCCGCCACCGAACGTCTCGGCCTGGTAGCGGATCATCGGCGAGTCGACGTCGCCGGGACAGACCGCGTTGACGCGAATCCCGCGCTCTGCCAGCTCGACCGCCAGGGCCTTCGACAGGACGGTAACGCCACCCTTGCTCGCGCAGTAGATCGCGGCGCCTTTGTTGCCCCACAGCCCGGCGTCCGACGACACGTTGACGATGCAGCTTCCGCTCGCCTCGAGCGCCGGGATCGCGTGGCGGCACATCGCGAACGTGCCCTTCAGGTTGACGTCGATCACCCGATCCCAGTCCGCCTCGGTCATCGTGTCGGTCGGGCCCTCGACCCAGACGCCGGCGCAGTTGACGAGGATGTCGAGCCGGCCGAATCGTTCG
>JANMPL010000595.1:0-10161 GCA_031369845.1 Chloroflexota bacterium | reverse complement strand
GTTCCAGGAATTCAAGGAGTGGATCGCCGGCTACCAGATCATCGACGTCGCCTCCGAAGCGCGGGCGATCGAAATCGCCGCCAAGGTCTCGGCCGTGCCGGGACCGGGCGGCCGGGCGCTCCAGCAGCCGATCATCGTCCGCCAGGTCATGGATGACGGTCCGTCCAACGCGGTCGAGATGGAGGGCTTCCTGGAGACGGCCCGGGGCGCCGGACGCTGAGCGACCCCTCCCGGGTCGAGGACCTGCTCCGCGCCCTCGCGCCGCAGGTCCTCGGCACGCTCACCCGCCGCTCGGGCGATTTCGACGCGGCCGAGGACGCCGTCCAGGAGGCGCTCATCGCCGCCGCCGACCACTGGCCACGCGAGGGCATCCCGCCGAACCCGCGCGGGTGGCTGCAGCGCACCGCGGGTCGCCGCCTGATCGACCACGTGCGCAGCGAGCAGTCTCGGTCGAGTCGTGAGCTCCAGACGGCCTTGCTCGAGCCGTCGGCGCCGGCGGCGACCGACGAGGACGACACGCTGACCCTGCTGTTCATGTGTGCCCATCCGGCGCTGACTCCCTCGTCGTCGATTGCGCTGACCCTGCGCGCGGTCGGCGGACTGACCACCGCGGAGATCGCCAAGGCGTTCCTCGTGCCCGAGGCGACGATGGCGCAGCGAATCTCCCGGGCGAAGCGCACGATCAAGGCCTCAGACCTGCCTTTCGGACTCCCCTCCCCCGCGAAGCAGCCCGCGGCGCTGCGTTCGGTGCTGCACGTGCTCTATCTCATCTTCAACGAGGGCTACGCGAGCAGCGGCGGCCGCGAGCTTCACCGTGTCGACCTCTCCGACGAGGCAATCCGGCTCGCAACAACGGTCCACGAGCAGCTTCCGGACGATCCGGAGGTCGCCGGGTTGCTCGCCCTGATGCTCCTGATCGACGCAAGACGTCGCGCCCGAACAAACGCCGAGGGCGAGCTGATCACGCTCGCCGAGCAGGACCGAACGCTATGGGACCGCCAGCTGATCGCCCACGGGACGGCGCTGCTCAACGGTGCCGTGGCGAAGGGCCGGGTCGGTGAGTACCAGCTCCAGGCGGCGATCGCGGCCATCCACGACCGGGCCGCCCGCGCCGCCGACACCGACTGGTCGCAGATAGTCGCCCTGTACGGGCTGCTGGAGCAGATGACCGGCAATCCCGTGGTCACGCTCAACCGCGCGGTCGCGGCGGCGATGGCCGAGGGCCCGGCGGCGGGCTTGGAAGTCCTCGATGCCATGGACGGCTCGCTCGCTGGGCATCATCGACTCGAGGCGGTCCGCGCGCACTTGCTGGAGATGGCGGGCGACACGGACGCCGCCCTTCAGCACTACCGCATGGCCGCAAGGCTGACGACGAACCTACCGGAGCAGCGCTACCTCGCGACCAAAGCCGCCCGACTCAGGACCCGCCCTGGCGACTGACCGGGCTACCGTCGCCGAGGTCGATCCGATCGGACACCTCTTGTCCTGCGAGAAAGCGCCGGATGTTCGCGGTACATCGGTCGACCACGCCGTTCATGCTGTTGCGGCTACCGCCGCCGAGGTGCGGCGTAACGATCACCTCCGGGACGTCGGCGAACGGGTTCGTCCCTTCGGTCTCGTGCTCGAGGACGTCGAGCCCTGCGCCCGCCAGGTGGCCGCTCACGATCGCGTCGCGCAGTGCCCCCTCGTCGACGAGCCCGCCCCGTCCCGCATTGATGAGGTAGGACCCGCGAGGAGGGATGTGATCGCGTACCGCCGGGACATGTCCGGGACTGCGCGGCCACGCTTGCCGTCGGGTCGGTCGTGTCGGGCTGGCGACAGCGTCGCAGCAAGCGAACGAGCGAGGCGTCTCTCTGGCACACCGTCTGGAGGACAACATCATGCGTCCCTCGCTCGCAAGGCTGGCAGTAGTGATCGTCATCGGGCTGCAGATCGCAGCCTGTGGCAGCCCATCGACCTCACCTTCGTCATCGCCCCTGGCTTCCACCAGGCCGGTCGCCCGGCCATCGGCTTCCGTGGCGCAGGTGCCACCGGCTTCCAGCGGGCCAGTTCCGTCGGCGACGCCTCTACTCCCGGCTGGACCCGCGACTGCGACCCTCCCTGTACGCGGATCCGCCCGGGAGAACTCCGACCATCTCGTCCTGATGGCGCCGGGACCATACGGCAACCTGTACGTCCTGATTCCGGCGCGCGAAGCTCCGGCGACGCTGGCACTGCTCGACGCGGGCGGCAGCCCAGTGGCGGGGTGGCCCGTCGTGGTACCGCATGCCAGGTCATGTGACCAGCTCCTGGCGGTCGGCGATGGTTCGGTCCGGGTGATCTGCACGATGGAGAATCCCGACGGGAACATGTTCGACCCGATTGCCGCGTTCGCCTTCGATGAGAACGGCCGACTGCGCCTCGGCTGGCCGGTGGCGATCCAAGCCTCCTTCGCAACCGGGCATGTCATCGGCGACGACCTCGCCCTCTTGACGATCGTGCCCCTGGGTGACGTGATCGAGGAGGGCCAACCATCGAAGGAGGCAGGACTCCTGACGATTGGCGCCTACGGCGCTGTGTCGGCCGGGGCCAGGGTCCCGGTCGACTGGCGTTGCTGCCGCGACTGGGCTGTGAGTCCGGACGGGATCGCCTTGGGCACTGAGTCCATCGATGGGTCCAGTTCGATGGTGGCAATCGACGCCTCCGGCCTCCGCGCGGGCTGGCCGATCACGTTCGATGATGCAATCTCCAGAGCCTCCTTCCGAGCGGACGGACGGATCGCGGTCGTGCTGGCCTCCATGGTTCGGAATGCCAGTCGAGTCGTCGTCCTCGACCGGGACGCCAAGGTGGCGATCACGGCAGAGCTCCCTCTGCAAACCGCCGTGTACTCCGACGATACGGGCGGCTGCACGGTCGGCGCCCCTCAGGCCCCGGTCGTCGCCGACGACGGATCGGTCATCGTCTACAGCGAGCTCTCGACCGACATCTATGCAATCGATTCAACCCCAGCCGTCATGCCCGGCTGGCCGTTTGACTCCAGCGCGTCCCTCGACCGTGCGCGTCCAGGGTTAGAGTCGGAGCACGAAGCGGGCTACTGCCCCGCGCCGGTTCCTCCGGCGGTCGGACGCGACAGCACGCTCTATCTCGCGCGAGAGCAGAGAACGGCGTCGGTCGGCGGGAGCCTCGTCGCAGTCGGCCGCGACGGTCGCGTCCTGCCCGGCTGGCCGGTCGAGTTGAAGCGACCGGGAGCCGAGTTCTGGTCGGTCGTTGTCGGCCCGTTCGGGACGGCGCACGCGCTGGTCATCGAGCCCGAGTCGGGCGGCAAGTCATCAGCGACGATCCTCGCGATCGCGGCGGACAGCTCCATCACGTGGAGCACGACGATCATCGAGCCGTAGGCGGCCGCGGCCGCCTACGGCGGTGGCTAGGTCTCGCGCGGCGTCTCTCCCAGGCGCGCGTCCGTGGCGGCGTCGGGGACGCCGCCATAGAAGCGGTCGAGTAGCTGGCTGAAGACCGGCTCCTCGGGCGCGGCCCGATGAAACAGCGTCATGGACGAACGGACCTTCATAGCGTCAGTGGCACCCAGCACGTCCTCAGCCGTCAAACGTGTCGTGGCTAGCAACGCCGACGCGCACTCGCGGAGACGAGGTCCAAGCAGCGGATGGACGAGATAGGCGCAGGCCTCGTCCAGGGATGTGATCTCGTACCGCCGCGACATGTCGCTGTACCCCAGGCCGGCGACCTGGGGAAAGATGTACCAGATCCAGTGGCCCGTCTTGCGTCCGCGCCTGAGCTCGTCGAGCGCGCCCGCGTAGACGTGCTCCTGCGCTACGACGAACCGATCCAGGTCATGTGGCATAGAGCCATTGTGGTCGGTTCAGCCGGCGCGAAAGCCGACGAACGGCCGAACCTCGATCGGGGTATCGATCGCGAGGGTGACCTTGGACGCCCAGCGAAGAGCGGCATCCAGGTCAGCGGCGTCGATGATGTAGAACCCGCCGAGATGCTCCTTCGTCTCGGCGAATGGACCGTCCGTCGTGCGCACCCGGCCCTTCGACGGGCGCACGACCCGCGCCTGATCCGGTTCGCTCAGGCGGCCGCTGTAGACCAGCGCGTCCGCGGACCGCATCTCGTCCTCGAGGACGGCGACCTGCTCGAAGCCGCGGCGCATGTCCTCGTCGGTCATCGGCTCCCGCACCACATCGCTCGGGCTATGAACGGAAAGCAGGAACTGGGTCATGGTCGTGGCTCCTTGTGATGGACGGCTAATTCCCGTCTCTCACCGTGATTACGAACGACCGTCGCTCCAGTCGACATTTTCAGCGGCCTAGGACTTGCTTCCTTGAACAGGTGAACCAGCGCCGTCGCGTGCCCATGGCCCACGCCGTAATCGGCCTTGAGCCAATTCACCAGCTCCGAGTGCTTGGTCAACGGCGACGACGCGAGGATTTCCAGCCACTCGCTGAGCGGCATGCCGTACCTTTTCTCGATCGATGGCACGTAGGACACCGGTCCTCTCGACGGGATAGTCACGATGCACTTCCTCCTTGCTTGTTCGGTGGGCGGCTACCGTCCCCTGGATCCCAGGTCCGCCGACCGGGACGGTTGCGATCCGGCGATACCATTGGTGTCGAGAAAGGGGGAGCCATGGTAGACAGGTCGACGAACACCGGAGGCAATCTAGCCCGCCGCATCACCGTGATTGTGGCGCTGTTGATCATCCTCGCAGCGGTCCCGACGGCATCCGCCGCCAAACCCGCCCCGGCGGCGACATGCGGTCTCTATCCGGGCGAAAGCAGCGTGACCTGGAGGTCGTACCCGAAGACGACGAGTGTCGAACTCCAGTGGTTTGACGCCAATGGGGCCCTAATTTCGGCGATCACGATCGTCCCGACGAAGGCCATGCGGGGGGCCTACTCGCAGCAGACGCCCTCGGGAGCCGCGGAATTCGGAGTGAGTTTCTCGGATGGCGGCGGCGTCTTCGCCGTCACTGGACTGGTCTGCACATAGCTCAGGTAGCAGGCGGCTGACCGCCGCGCTCCGGATCGCCGATCTCGGGCGGTTCGGTTGTCATGTGCTCCAGTGTCGGGTAGCCGACAGGGCGCGGGCAACGCCGCGGTCAACACGGGCACGGTTGCACGCTCAATAATCCGGGCTATCAGTCATTCGACCGATGGTCGCCGCCGGAGGAAGGTCGGCTCGTCGTCGTTCGCCCGATGACGTTCGGGCGCCGCCGATCGACCATTCGAGGACGCGATCGTTAGTATCTGCATCCCGGGGTGTGCGAAAGAGGTGGAGCGAGAATGAGCACCCAACTCCTGCACGTGATCAGCACCCCACGAGGGCTTGCTTCGAACACCGGCCGAATCTCGACCGCGCTGCTCGAGGCGATCATGGAGGAGGACGATGACGTCGCCGTAACGACGCTCGACCTCTTCAAGGCGGACCTACCGTCCGTGGCCGGCCGGAACATCGAGTCGAAGTACAAGCTGATGACCGGTCAGGCACTTGACGACCAGGCCTCCCGGGACTCGTGGCGCGAGATCGAGCGGACGATCGAGCAGTTCCTCGCCGCGGACGTGTACCTGCTGACAGTCCCGATGTGGAACTTCGGCATCCCGTACGTGCTGAAGTACTACATCGACGCGATCGTCCAGCCGGGCTACCTCTTCAGGTACAACGCAGACGGCTCGGTTGAGGGCCTCGTCCATGGCAAGAAGATGATCGTCGTGACGTCGCGCGGGAGCGACTACTCCAGCGAGGCGATGAAGGCCTACGACTTCGTCGAGAGCTACCTCCGGACGATCCTGGGCTTCGTCGGCATCACGGACATGCGCTTCTTCTTCGCCCAGCCGATGGACATCACGCGCGACCTCCGGATGGCCGCGGCACGAGCGGCGATCACCGAGGTCCGGGCCTACGCCGCGAGTGGCATCTGGCGACCCGCCGAGGCGCCGGCCATTGTCGAGGCTGTGTCCTAGCGAGATCAGAGGGCCGCGACGGCGGCTTCCAGGCGCGTCGTCGCGGTGGCGTGATCGGTCTCGGCGTCGAACCAGATCGGCTCGCCGACGACCAGTTCGACGTCGCCCCGGATAGGGCCTGGGAAGCTTCGCCGGTCGATGATCGACATCGAGTGGATCTTCAGTTTCATCGGGATGATGGGCGTCGCACCCTCGACGGCCATGAGGCCGGCGCCCGCCTTGAATGGCTGGAGCGGTCCACCCAGCGTGAGCTTGCCCTCCGGGTAGATGAGGACGCTGTAGCCCTTGTCAAGCCGCGAGCCGAGCAGCTCGAGGCTCTTCCGGACACCGCCCTCCCGCTGTAGCGGGAATGCGTTCGCCAGGACCGACGCCAGGATCCCCTGGATCGGGTTACCGTAGATCGAGTCGGCCGCGGCGGCGACCGATAGCTTCCAGCGGATCCCGAGCGGCAGGCGCGACAGGATGATCCCGTTGTCGAGGTGGAGGCAGTGGTTGGGGGTGATGAGGAAGGGACCGTCGGAAGCGTGGATCCGCTCGAGGCCGGTCGTCCGGACGCGATAGAAGAGATGGACGAAGGGGTAGATCAACAGGACCTGGCAGGTGATCCCGACGGCCCGCACGAGGGGCGATAGCGGCCAGCGCCAGGCCCGCTGACCGGCTTTCGTATCGCGTGCCGCGTCGACCAGCGCAATGAGGTCTGCGACGGTCGCGTCCGGCTGCAGTGCGTCGTCGTCCACGAAGATCCCGAGCTCCTCCTCGATCACGCCCAGGAGCTCGACCCGACGCAGGGAGTCGAAGTCCAGGTCGCTCGAGAGCTGGGCGGTGGTCGCCACAGCAGCTGGGGCGAGGCTGGCGAGGCTTGCGACGATCGCGATCACCGGGTCGACGTTGGCATCGACGTTGTCGCGCCCGACTTTCGAGGCGGCCGCCGGGATCGGGGCGGAGCCCGGTCTCTCCAGCTCGGCCAGGCGGGCGAGGATGTCCGGCTTGCGGACCTTCAACGTGTGCGTTCGCGGCAGGTCCGGATCGGGCCATAGGGTGGAGCCGCGGATCTGCTGGTGGGGCGCGAGACGCCGGTTGGCCGTCGCAACGACATCGTCCTTCATCGAAGGGTCGTCGAGTAGCAGGACCGCGTGGACGCGGAGGTCCGCGCCGAGTGGCCAGCCAACCACTGCCGCATCCTGGACGCGGTCGTCCTCGTTCAGCACGGCCTCGACATCCTCGGCGTAGACCTTCTGGCCGTCGGGCAGGGCGAGCATGTCCTTCTTCCGGCCTCGGAACGTCAGCATGCCGTCCTTCGTGAACGCCCCGAGATCGCCCGTGTGGTACCAGCCGTCGGTGTCGATCGCGGCGGCCGTCGCCTCCGCGTTCTGCCAGTAGCCCGCGAACCGTCCGGGGCCGCGCGCGAGGATCTCGCCGTCGTCGAGGATCCGGACGTCGACGCCCGGGATCGGCTCGCCGACCGTGCCGATGACGTTCCGCTCAGGCCGCGTGAAGCTCACGACCGGGCCCATCTCCGTCGCGCCATAGCCCTGCAGGACGTCGACGCCCATGTCGGTCCAGCGGTTGGCGATGTCGACGTCGAGGGCCGACGCGCCGACGCCGATCGTATGCAGCCGCCCGCCGAACTCGCGCAGGACCGGCCGGAACAGCAGCCGCCGCAGCCATTTCGGTGCCCGACGCGCGAAACGGTGAGCCTGGTCGAAGCCCTTGCGGCGGCCCGTCTGGTCGACCCTCCGCTCGATTGCGGCATCGAGCAGCCGGAGGCCCTGGGGTACGATCAGCAGGATCGAAACCTTGAACTCGCGAAAGGTCTTCATCAGGACCGCGGGTTGGCGGCTGACCGGATAGACGATGCTCGCGCCGACTGTCAGCGGTGCCATGAAGCCAAGGACCTGCTCGTACAGGTGCGACAGCGGCAGCACCGAAAGGAGGCGGTCCCGCTCATCGAACGAGATGACCTTGGTCATAGTCGTCGCGCACGCCAGCAGGTTGTTGTGGCTGAGCATCGCGCCTTTCGGCTCGCCGGTCGTTCCGCTCGTGAACACGATCTCGGCGAGCGTGGCACCTGTGATGTGGGCAGCGGGCAACGGCTCGGCGCGCCGGGCCTGGTCGGGCAGCGTCTCGACCCAGACGATCGGGAGGCCAAGCTCACGAGCCGAAGCTTCGGTCTGGCGGCTCGCGACCACGAGCTTGGCATTCGTCTGGGCGACGATCTTCCGACCGAAGTCGACGGTGTGGCGGACATCGAGCGGCACCGCTACGCCTCCGGCATGGGCGATGGACAGGAACGCGATCCCCCATTCCGGGCGGTTGACGGCCCAGAGGATCACCCGATCGCCCTCACTCAGGCCTGCGTCCGCGAGGACGCGTGCGGCACGCGGGACGGTCGCGGCAAGGTCGCGGTATCGCCAGGTCCGGGTCCGGAAGAACGGCCGGATGAGGAGGGCGGGTCGACGGTCGAACCGCGCGGCCCCCTCGCGAACCAGGTCGATCAGGGTTTCCATTGCGGACGCTCCTGAGCCGCGCCGATCACTCGATTCGCCTCGCGAGCGACTCGAGTGTCTCCGAGGCGCCTTCCTGCAGCGGGGGGTAATGGCTGAATACGATGGTGGTGACGTCCAGCGCGGCGAGACGTTTCACTGCGCGTCGGGCCGCGGTGACGTCGTCGCTGTACAGCGCACTCGCATATGACACGCGGCCGAAGCGGCGCTGGAGCGTATCGCCGACGAACAGCACGCGGTCCCGACGCCCATAGAGGCAGACGCTGCCCGGCGTGTGGCCCGGGGTGTGGATCACCTCGAGGCCCCCGAGCATCGGCAGGATGTCGCCGTCCTCGATCGAGACGACCTCGGGGGGCTCGGGGGTCATCGCGGCGAAGATCCGGCCGCGGGACGGCCGCTGCAATGCATCTCGCCACGTCGTAGCCAAGGTTGCCGCGTCGGCTGGGTGGATGAGAACCGGGATGCCGTCGAGCGCCAGCTCCCGGGCGGCGCCGGCATGGTCCGGATGACCATGCGTGCAGACGACACGGACGAGCTCGGCAATCGACCGCCCCATGTCCTCGATGACCGAGGCGATCCGCGCCCCCGACCCTTCATACCCGCAGTCGATGAGCGAGAGCTCCGACTCGAGAATGAGGTGGGCCTTGACCCTCCTGAGCTCGATCGCTTCGACGTCCCGAATTGAGCGGCCCTCCCGATCATCGGGCGAGCCTAGACGGCCCGCGTCTCAGGAAGTCTCGCCGTTAGGATTGTGCGCCGCCGAATGGCCGCCGATGATGCTCACGTGGACGTCAGCCTGCTCCTCGACCTGCTCGTCAAAGCGGCGGTCCTGGGATTCGCGCTCGTCCCGCTCCTCCGGCCCAAGTCGTCACACTTCGCCGGCAAGGCGATGGGTGTCCGGGCGCTGCTCTACCCGGCGACGACGCTGTTGATCCCGGCCCTCTGGCTGCTCGCCGGCCAGCCGAGTCCCTACCCCGTCTGGGCGGATATCGCCCTGGGTCTGCCCTTCGCGATCGACGCCGGCGCGAACGTGTTCGGACTGTTCGCCATCCGCGGCTTCGACGCCATTCCGCATGCTACCGGCTGGTTCTTCCTGTCGATCGCTTTTGGCCTGACGGTGGCGCCGCTCGTCGGGGAGCGGTGGATTCTCTTCGGTCTCGTGCTCGGGTTCGGCGCGGTCATCGACATCCTCTGGGAAGCCGGCGAGTTCGCGATGATGCGGAGCGGCGCATCGGGTCTCGAGCTGACCTACGAGAACACGATCCAGGACCTCGTCATGTCACTTTCGGGCGCAGCGGTGGCCGCGCTCGTGATGGCCACGCTGCTCTGGCCCTCCCCCGGGACGCCGGCGACGCTGTTCGGCTGGAGTACTTGATCCCGCTGCTCCTAGCAGGTGAGCGTGACCCCGCTGACGTCGGCCGTGTGGAAATAGCCGGCGGGCAAACCCGATGCGTAGAAGTTGCCGAGCACAAAGTCCTTCGTCGGCCCGTCTGCGCTCGAATCGAGCCGAACTTCAACCCACGCTCCGCCTGAGCCGGTCGGAGAGACCAGCGCGAGGCGAGCGGTCACCATCTGGATGGCGGCGGCGGCGCACGTCGTTGAACTGAAGGAAGCGTCGGTGAAGCTGTACGGATCGGGCGAGCTGTAGCTGGCCGTCCAGGTTCCGCTCGCGAGGGGATTCGTCCCGTCGCTGGCCG
>JANMPL010000245.1:0-12231 GCA_031369845.1 Chloroflexota bacterium | reverse complement strand
CGAGTCGACGAGGGCATTCGCGATGAACGTCGGCGGGACGCTTCGCGGTCCCTTCTCGTGGAGCGCGATCCAGGCCTCGATCATCAACTGCTGGCCGCCCGCCCCGGACCCGAACACGACGCCAACATCCTCGCGGTTGGCGTCGGTGATCTCGAAGCCGGAATCGACGAGCGCCTGTTTCGCCGCCGACACGCCGAAGTGCATGCTCGTCTCGCTGCGGCGGACGGCCTTCGGGTCCATCCACTCAGCGGCGCTGAAGTTGCGGACCTCGCCGGCGGCCTTGGCCTCGTAGCGCGAGACGTCGAACTTCGTGATCTCGACCAGGCCGGAGTTGCCGTGCATCAGGTTGTTCCACGCGGTCGGGACGTCGTTGCCCACCGGGCTGACGACACCGAGGCCGGTGACGACGACGCGGCGGCTGTAATCGGGTTTGCGCACGTTAGGTGATACCTCTCAAAGTCGCTCAGGCTGGAGTCGGTGAGGCGAAGGGGACGGTCAGCCGATCGGCTGCGGCCGGATCGTCGAGCGCGATCGCCTCGGCGTCCGGGGCGATCCGCTTGATGAGGCCGGTGAGGACGCGGCCGGGGCCGACCTCAATGAACGTCGTCACGCCGTCGGCGGCCATCCGTTCGACGGCGGCAACCCAGTCGACGCCTGCGGTCAGGTGCTCGACGAGCTCCGACCGACTCGCCTCTGCGTCCGTGATGGGGCGCGCGTCGGCGTTGGCGAGGAGCGGCGTCGTCGGGTCGGCGAAGGCGACGGTCGCGAGGACGTTGCGCATCGCCGCGGCGGCCTCGGCCATGAGCGGCGAGTGCGCGGCCACGGACACCGGCAGCACGATCACCTTCCGGGCTCCGAGCTCCTTGGCGATATCCGCCGAGGCGTCGATCGCCGCGCGCTCGCCGGAAACGACGACCTGACCCGGGGCGTTGCGGTTGGCCACGCCGAATATGCCGTGGGCGCCGGCGGCCGCGACGAGCTCCGGCAGCCGGGCCTCGTCGAGGCCGATGATCGCGGCCATCGCCCCGTCCCTCCCCGAGCCCGAGGCCTGCATTTGCCGCCCGCGCTCTCGGACGAGCCGCAGCCCGTCGGCGAGGGAGATGACCTCGGCCGTGACGAGCGCCGAGTACTGGCCCATCGAGTGGCCGGCCGCGAATGCCGCGGACGGGATCTCCGCGCCCAGATCGGCCCAGCGCTCGCGAACGGCGGCGAGGTACGCGAGCGAGGTCGCGAGGAGCGCCGGCTGGGCGTTCTCGGTCCGGTCCAGCTCGTCGGCCGGACCTTCCCAGGCCAGTCGGCTGATCGGCTGCCCGAGGACGGAATCGGCCTCTTCGAAGACCGCCGCGGCGGAGGGTGAGCGCTCGGCGAGGGCCCGACCCATGCCGACCGACTGCGAGCCCTGGCCGGGGAACACGAAGGCATACGTCTGCATCGTTCGGAGCGTACTGCGCCATAGACCGATTCGGGGACTGTCCTGTGCGCGATTGCACGGACCTCCCGTTCGGCCGTATGCTCGCCCTGCATGGCCGCCGAACCTCGCAACGCCCCCCGCCGCCTCTCCACGCCGCCGCCGAGGCGAACGATCGCGCGCCGATTCGAGGCCGACCTGTCGGCGCCCGTCCTCGCCGCGGGCAGCCGCATCCAGAACGTTCGCCAGATCTCCGAGCGCGTGGCGATGGGCCGTGCCCTTTGGCGCGAGCTGGTCATCGGCTTCGCCTCGCAGCTCGGCGAGATGCGGCTCGGCTTCACCCAGCTTGCCGCGCTCTATGTCCTCGCCGATTCGGGGACGATGACGATCGGTGACCTCGCCGAGGTGATCAACCGCTCGCCGTCCGCCACGAGCCGGCTCGTCGACGGCCTCGTTCGACGGAGGCTCGTCGAGCGACGGACCGAGCCGGAGGACCGCCGCCAGCGTTCGCTCCAGCTGACCCAGCGAGGCCAGGCGCTGCTCCGCGTCGTCGACCGGGCGCGGGCCGACCAGTTCCTGTCCGCGGTCCGCCCGATGCCGACCGCCGAGCGGGCGCTCATCGCGATGGGGGTCGCGGCTCTCGCGACGCACGCCATCTCCCGTCGTGGGCGATTGATCAAATCGAGTCGTGAACCGGGTTGAGTCGCCCGGTCGCGGATGTGAGAATGGCGACCCACCGTCGCCCGAGGAGATCCATGGACGCCTCAGCCCGAATCGTGGAAATGGCCTACCGCATCGAACACCGGCACTCCGACGGGAGCTGGGGTGAGATGGTCGAGGACAGGTCGCATCACAGCCCGGCCAACCATGACCCCGAGCGGGGGTGGTCGCTCCGTAGGATCTTCCGCTGCACGAGCTGCGACGAGTCGGTCACCCTGACCCCTGGCGAGGAGGGTGGGCCGCCGGTCACCGAGTGTCGCGGCGGCCGGAGTCCCCTCAATTATTCTCGGGCCGACCCTCGAGGATCATGATCAGCGGTGACGAAGGTCGCTCGAGGAGGCCGATCGCCACCTCGATCATCGCCGCGCTCGAGATGACGCTCGCCCTGTCGTCGGCGCCCAGCGTCTCGTAGGTATTGCGAAGGTCACACAAGCGCTCGAAGTAAGCGCGCCTCCCCTGCCGGTCCATCGAAGAGCTCCCTTCCGTTCGGTGGCTACCCAGCTGCCACCATTGGAGCGATCCTCGCGCCGGGCGAGTCGCCTGCCATCGGGATGGAGCCCTACTTCGAGAGACAGGGACGCCCTATTCGCACTTATGGCGAGGGGGCTCTGCCTTACGGCTGGGGGAGCTCGGCTTCAGCCGCAGAAGCGGCGGACCACGTCGTAGAGGACGGGCAGGCCCCAGCGGAGCGCGTCGATCCCGACCCGCTCGTCGACGCCATGGAAGCGCTCGAGGAATCGCTCGTCGGGATCGAGTCGCAAGGGTGAGAAGCCGTAGGTCGGGATTCCGAGGGTCGCGGTGTGCTTCGCGTCTGTCGCGAAGGGGACCATGAACGGCAGCGGAATCCCATCCGGATCGTGGTCCCGGACGGTTGCTGCCAGCACGTCGTAGAGCGGGCCCGATGCCGGCGCGTCGACCGGCGGTCCGAAGATGACCAGCTCGATCTCGCAGGCAGCCGCCAGCTCCGGACCGATGCGCTCGACGACCGTCGCGAGCATGTCCTCCTCCGACGTTCCGGGCAGGACGCGGCAGTCGATCTCGACTGTTGCCTCGCCGGGGATGACGTTGTACTTCACGCCGGCGTGGATGATGTTCGGGCTGACCGTGTCGCGCAGCAGTGCCCGGATGACGCGCGCCGACATCGGTTCGCACAGGGCGTCGACAGCAGCCTCTGCCAGTCGGGGGTCGTCGCTGGCGAGGGCCCGGAGCACGCGCGCCGCCTCGCCGTCAAGGTTGTCGGCCGCGCCGTTGAAGAACGCGGCCATCGTGGCGGTGAGCCGCGGCGGTCCCTGGACGTTCAGGCGGGCGACGACCTGAGCAGCGCGGACCGCGGCGTTGTCGTCGCGCGGCATCGAGCCGTGGCCCCACGTCCCGGTGACGCTGATGCGGTAGACGGCGTAGCCCTTCTCCGACACACCGATCGGATAGAAGCGGCGGCCGCTGAACGTCGTCGCGCCGGCGCCGGATTCGTTGATCGCTCCGGCGGCCTGGAGCAGCTCAGGCCGCTCCTCGACGAGGACCGCGATCCCGTTGAGGCCGCCGGCCTCCTCGTCGGCCGTCGAGGCAAACAGCACGTCGCGAGTTAGTCCCGGGACCGGGTCCGACGCCGGGTCGCGGCCGGCCTGGCGAGCCTCTGCCGCGAGCGTTCGCATGACCCACAGCTCCATCGCCACGAGGTCCTTCATGTCGACCGCGCCGCGGCCCCAGACGTAGCCGTCGGCGACGTCGCCCGCGAAGGGATCGTGTGTCCAGCGCTCCGACGGCGCGGGCACGACGTCGAGATGGCCGAGGAGCAGGAGCGGATCGCCGCCGGTCCCGTCGCCGTGCAGTCGGGCGGTCACCGAGCCGCGACCCGGCACCGGCTCGAACACCTCCGGTTCGAGTCCCGCGTCGGTCAGCGATGCGGCGATCCAATTCGCGACGCGGAGCTCACCGTCGCCGGCGTCGGCCGGCGGTGGGTTGATGGACGGGATCCGGATCAGCTCCTGGAGAGTCTCGATCAGCTCGTCGCCGGCACGCTCCCAGTCCTCGGCATCCATCGCCGCCGACGGCAACCGTCCAGGGGTCACTTCGCGCCCAGGGCGCCGATGATGTTGGCGATGATCCCCAGGACGAAGCCACTCGCCACGATCACGCCGACCATGATCAGCAACAGCCGTCCGTAGAACCGCTCCTCGCGCTTGCCGGCCTCGGGGTTCGGATCGCGGCCACCGGCGATGTACGGAGCCGCGAGGCCGCGCGCCCGCGCATGAGCATTCCGCTCGGAATCGTAGGCCTCCGGGTCGGGCGGGAGATCGGTCCGCGGCGGCGCATCGGGCGGCGCAGGCACGGCGCCATCTCCCCCCGGTTCGCTCATCGCGCTCACCCGAGGGCCTCGCGAATAGGATCGGCTACTTCGCGCGCGACCGCCGTCAGGCCGTCGGCCCCGAGCCGGGCCGGCATGCCGAGGACGAGGTGGGTTGCGCCCGCGCGGGCGAAGGCGAGGGCACCATCGATGGCTGCGCGCCGGCTCTCCGACGTTGTCCCGGTCGGAACTTGCGCCGCAAATGCGAACCCGGCCGGATCGCGGCCGGCGTCGGCCATCGTCGCCAGGATCCCCGCGCGCTTTTCGCTGAAGTAGGGGATGTCGAAGTCGGGGATCGCCGGCAGCATCCAGCCATTGCCATGGCGGGCGACGAGCGCGAGGCCGCGTCGCTTCTGGCCGCCGAGCCAGATCGGCGGACCGCCGGGCGTCAGCGGCGGGGGCAGGTTCGTCGCGCCGTCGAGCGGGTAGAAGGGATCCGGCCGCGAGACGCCGGGCTCCGTGGCGGCAGCGGCGCTGAACAGGGCCTTGAGGACGTGGACGGCCGACTCGAAGCGGTCGAATCGCTCGGGCATCGCCGGCAGCGGGATTCCGAACGGCAGGTGTTCGCCCTCGTGCCAGCCCGCGCCGAGTCCGATGACGAAGCGACCACCCGTCGCGTGGTCCAGGAGCGTGGCCGCCTTCGCCAGGATCACCGGGTGGCGGAACGTATTGGAGAGGACGCCGTGCCCGACCGTCATGCCCGGCACGCGGTGGACGAGCGCGGTCATCGCGCTGAGCGCCTCCCAGCTCGAACCCGCGCGCTCCAGGTTCGGATCGGTGATGTGGTCGTTCATCCAGCCCGACTCGAAGACCCCTAGCTCGCCGGCCCGCGCCCACGTCGCATCGAGCGTCGGCCAGTCGATGTCCTGCGGCGACGTCTTGAAGCCGATCGAGACTCGAGGCGCCGAGGCCATATCCCTGCTCAGTTCCGGGCCAGGAGCGCCGACAGCCGCGACCCGGTCGTGACGGCCCCTTCCGACGCCGTGCTGACGAGGGCCGCGTACTTCGCCATGACGCCGCCGCCATAGTTCGGCGGCCGCGGCTTCCAGCGAGCCCGCCGCTCGGCGAGTGTGGCTTCGGGGACCTCGAGATCCAGCGCCGAGCGGTCGACGTCGATGACGATCTCGTCGCCGTCCTCGATGAGCCCGATCGGGCCACCGAGCGCCGCCTCCGGCGCGATGTGGCCGATCATCAGCCCGTGCGTTCCGCCGGAAAATCGGCCGTCGGTGATGAGGGCGACTGAGTCACCCAGCCCCTCGCCGACGAGCGCGCCAGTAACGGCGAGCATCTCCTGCATCCCCGGTCCACCGACAGGGCCCACGTATCGGATCACGACGACGTCGCCGGCCTTGATCCGCTGGGCACGGACGGCCTCGTAGCAGGCCGTCTCCGAGTCGAAGATGCGAGCCGGGCCGCGATGCTGCCGTCGCTCGTGGCCCGCGAGCTTCACGACGCAGCCGTCCGGGGCGAGCGAGCCGCGGAGGATGGCCAGACCGCCTGTCTGCTTGAGTGGCCGTTCGATCGGGACCACGACCTCCTGGCCCGGGGTCTCGACGCCTGCCGCGGCGATCTCGGCGATCGTTCGGCCGTCGACCGTTACCTCGTCGCCGTGAAGCAGGCCCTTCTTGAGCAGCTCGCGCATGACGAGAGCGACGCCGCCGGCGTCATACATCTCCGATGCGGAGAACCGCCCGCCCGGCTTCATGTCGGCGACGATCGGCGTGCGGTCAGCGACGACTCCGAAGTGGTCGATGTCGAGGGCGATCCCGAATTCGTGGGCGATCGCCAGGAGATGCAGCACGCCGTTGGTCGAGCCGCCCGTCGCGGCGACGGACGCGATGCCGTTTTCGAGCGCCGACCGAGTGACGATCGAGGACGGCCGAGTGTCGGCGCGGACGAGATCCATGACGAGCTCACCAGTCCGGTGGGCCGCCTCGTCCTTCTTCGGGTCCTCGGCGGGGATGCCGTTGAGGCCGGCCGGCGAGAGACCGATGAACTCGAGGACCATGCTCATCGTGTTGGCCGTGTACTGCCCGCCGCAGGCCCCCGCGCCCGGACAGGCCGCATTTTCGATCCCGGTGAGCTCGTCGAGCGTGATCTTCCCCGCCCGGTAGGCGCCGATCGCCTCATACACGCTGACGATGTCGACATTGCGGCCCTTGTAGACACCCGGGTAGATCGTCCCGTTGTAGAGGGCGAGGCCGGGAACGTCGAGGCGAGCGAGGGCCATCGCCGCGCCGGGCATCGTCTTGTCGCAACCGACGAGGCACACGACCCCGTCGAGCAGATGCCCGCGGACGACCAGCTCGATCGAGTCGGCGACGACCTCCCGACTCACGAGGCTCGCCTTCATGCCCTCGGTGCCCATCGTCACGCCGTCGCTCACGGAGATCGTGTTGAACTCCATCGGTGTCCCGCCGGCCGCCCGGATGCCCTCCTTGACGTGCTCGGCGAGCCGCCGCTGGTTGAGGTTGCACGGCATCGTCTCGATCCAGGTCGTCGCGACGCCGACAAGCGGCTTGGCGAGGTCCTCGTCGGTGAACCCGACGGCCTTGAGCATCGCCCGGGCACCGGCCCGGTCCGGGCCGTCGGTGAGAGCGGCCGAGTGGCGCTTGGCCGGATCGGATGGCCTGTTATCTCGATCTGTCATGACTGTGCACCCTCAACGGAGAACTTATGCTCGCTCACCGAGGCCCGAGGCTGAGCCCCGCGAAGCCATCGGCCCGAGGTCATGGAAGGGCACTCTCAAGGCGGTACGTCGCGAGCGACAAGTGTATGCGGCGCCACGCCCGGCGCGTGCCGCACCCCGCAGCTGCCCGAGCCGGATTCTCCCCCCACGAGCACATGCGACGTGTTGTTCACTCGCGGGGCCTGATTTCGGCCGATTTGGTCGTTTCCTGCTCGTGGGGCGTGCCAAACGTTCATTTCGGGCCTGTTTCGACGCTTCGCTCGTCGCATGTGCTCGCCCCGCGAGAATCGAGGCGCGCGGGTGGGGAAGTGGGCCGGCGGAGCGGGTTGTGGGGGTGTGCCCGACCGGACGTGCCGGGCGAGGCCGGCCGCTCGGCCGCTCGGCCGGTCAGTGGATGCAGGCGCCGGTGGCAACCGAGCCGGTGTGGCCCAACGATGGCGCGATCGCCTCACTCACCGACGACGGTGTCAGCGCGTAGCCGACCTCTTCGTCGGTGCGGGCCTCGGCGAAGACGACGCCACCGATCGTGCCGTCGGCCAGGACGAGGGGACCGCCGCTGTCGCCCTGATCGATCTCAGCCCGGATCTCGAGGATCGACCTGGTGACCCTCCTCTTGCCATAGATGTCGCGCCCGGTCGCCTCGTACGACCCGGCGACGGCGGCGGGCTGGACGTCGAGCCCGGCCCCGCCGGGAAATCCGAACGTCGCACCGGTCTCTCCCCGGATCGGATCGGTCGGCGCGAAGACGAGTGCCGGCGCCCTGAGCTGGGAGGAGTAGAGCAGCGCGACATCGAGCCTCGGATCGAAGAAGACGGGGATCGCATCGAAGAGCTTGTCCTCTACCGACACCCGAATGAGCTTCGCGCCGGCGACGACATGGGCGTTCGTGACGACGTAGCCGCGGGCGATGACGAACCCCGTGCCGAGCGACACGGCATCGCACGTCGACGCGGTCACCTTGACGACGCTCGGGATGGTGCTGCGGGCGAGCTGCTGGACCAGCGGATCGTCCGGCAGGTCGACCGGCGCGGCCGGGATCGGCTCGAGGCCGACGAAGAGATCGGGCAACGCGGTGTCGTTGAGGAGCCGCGCGAGCTCGCCGGCAATCTCCGTCGGAGCCGGCAGGAAGCCATTGAGCGCGCGGACGACGAACGACTTCTGGGCCTGTGAGGCGAGGACGGGGCTCGGTCCGGCGGCCAGGAGCCCACCGGTGAGCCAGATGATGAGCAGCGCCTGGGCCGCGCCGGTGAAGGCGCCAAAGACTCGATCGAGCTTGCCGAAGATTCCTTCCCCGAGCCGCCGCGCGGCCGCACGCCCGATGGCCGACCCGATCGCCTCGCCGATCCCCACGCTGAGGAGAATTCCCAGCAGCACGACGAAGGCCCGGACCGACGGCTCGAGCAACGCAAGCGTCCGTTCGAGGGCCGGCAGCATGACGATGACGAGGCCGCCACCGGCGATCGCCCCGAGGAGCCCGACCATCTGCGGCAGCGCCCCGGAGCGGAACCCGACCACCATCGCGACGATCAGGATGACCACCACGACGAGGTCGAACAGGTTCACGAACCAAGTATGGACGAGCCGGCTCCGAACGTCGGAGCCGGCTCTCTTGACGGCTGCAAATGGTCGCCGGCGGCGACTCAGCTGATGGTGAAGATCACCGGCGTTGCATCGCCACCGGGCGAGCTGACCTTGTAGGTGCCTGGCTCGAGCTCCCCGAGGTCGACGATGGTCGCCTTCTGCATCGCGATCTCGATACAGATCGCGTTCGGGTCGCCGGTGCCTTCAATCAGCGTGATGGCGATGTCAGTTCCGGAACGATCGACCTTGACCGAATCGAGGACGTTGCACGGCTCGATGCCGCTCCACCAGGTGGCCTTGACGAGGACCCGCCGGCCCTCGATCGACACCTCGAGCGTCGCCGCGGGCAACGGTCGTGGGTTGAGCTGGCCGGGCTTGGGTACGACGAGCTTTGCCTGGCCGGTGCCCGGGTCGACGGGTGCGGGATCGACCGGTCCACCGATCCCCGTGCCGGGGTCGCCGGACGAGCCACCGCCGCCCGGGAGATCGGTCGGAGCGGATGGCGACGGACTTGCGGACGGCGGTGAGGATGGTGAGGACGAGGCGGCCGGGGCGGCCCCGCTGGCGCAGGCACCGATCGTGAGGACGGCGGCGAGCGCGGCGAGGACGAGCGGGCGGTTGAGGCTGGGGGGTGCGATCATGGCGCGGAGACGACGGGCTCTGCCGGGTTGTTCCCGCCTCGAGGCGAGCTCCGCGACGAGCTCCGCGATGAGTGCCGCGGCGACGTTCAGCCCGCCCGGGCGCCGGCGCGGGTGTCCACGCGGGCCGGGTGAGCGGCGTTCCAGGCATCGATCTCCGCCGTCTTGCCCAGCAGATAGCCCAGTTCGTCGGTGCCAGCCAGCAACATCATCCGGGCAAAGGGATCCACGTCGAACGGCAGGTCCTCGTCGCCCGGCAGGTGGACGACCTGGGCGTCGAGGTCGACGGTCAGTTCTGTGTCGGGGTCGGCTGCGACCATCTCGAACAACTGGCGGTGCTTCTCGGCCTCGACGACGATCGGCAGGATGCCGTTCTTCAGGCAGTTGCTGCGGAAGATGTCGGCGAATGACGTCGACAGGATCGCCCCGATCCCCCACGCGGTGAGGGCCCACGGCGCGTGCTCGCGCGACGAGCCGGCCCCGAAGTTATCGCCGACGAGAAGGATCTTCCGGCCGTGCATGTCCGGCCGATCGAGGACGAAGCGCGGCGTCTTGAGTGAGCCATCCTCGTTGTAGCGCCAGTCGCGGAAGAGTGCCTCTGCGAGCCCGTCCTTGTCGGTCACCTTGAGGTAGCGCGCCGGGACGATCTGATCGGTGTCGACGTTCTCGGCCGGGAGCGGCACGATGCGGCTCGTGAAGGTTTCGAACGGCGCGGTCACCTCAGCGGCCACCGACCGGCGCGAGGGATTCGATGCCGGGGAGGCGGCGAGGGTCGGCGACGACGCCGGCAATCGCGGAGGCCGCAGCGGTCAGCGGCGAGGCGAGGAACGTCCGGCCACCCTTGCCCTGGCGTCCCTCGAAGTTCCGATTCGAGGTTGAGATCGCGTACTGGCCGGGTGAAAGCTGGTCGCCATTCATCGCGATACACATCGAACAGCCCGCCTCGCGCCACTCGGCTCCGGCCGCCCGGAAGATCTCGTGCAATCCCTCGCGCTCCGCCTCGCGCTTCACCTCGTCGGAACCCGGGACGATCATCACGCGGACCCCGTCGGCGACCTTGCGATTCTTGAGGACCGAGGCGGCGAGGCGCAGGTCGCTGATCCGGCCGTTCGTGCACGACCCGACGAAGACGACGTCGACCTTCTGCCCGAGGATCTCCTGACCGGGGGTCAGGTCCATGTACTCGAGGGCTCGCTCGAGGGCCCGCCGCGCGGCCGGATCTGCCTGTGCCTCTGGCGAGGGGACGCGCGATGTGATCGGGATACCCATGCCCGGGTTCGTGCCGTACGTGACCATCGGCTCGAGGGCGCTCGCGTCGATCGTGATCGATCGGTCGTAGGTCGCGCCGTTGTCGGTCGGGAGGGTCCGCCAGCGGTCGACGGCCGCGTCCCAGTCGGCGCCCTGTGGCGCGTGCGTACGGCCCGCCACGTAGTCGAACGTCGTGTCGTCCGGTGCGATCAACCCGGCCCGCGCACCGCCTTCGATGCTCATGTTGCAGATCGTCATCCGCTGCTCCATGGTCAGCGCCCGGATGGCGTCGCCGGTGTACTCGAAGACGTGGCCGGTCCCGCCGCCGATTCCGATCCTGGCGATGAGCGCGAGGATGATGTCCTTGGCCGATACGCCGGGATCGAGCCGGCCGTCGACGCGGACCTCGTACGTCTTCGGGTCGCGCTGGAGGAGCGTCTGCGTCGCGAGGACCATCTCGACCTCGCTCGTCCCGATCCCGAACGCGAGCGCCCCGAACGCCCCGTGGGTCGCCGTGTGCGAGTCGCCGCAGACGATCGTCATGCCGGGCTGGGTCAGCCCGAGCTGCGGCCCGATGACGTGGACGATGCCCTGGCTCGGCGAGCCGAGGCCATGGAGCGGGATCCCGAACTCGGCGCAGTTGCGGGTCAGCTGGTCGACCTGCGCCGCTGCCATCGGATCGGCCATCGGCAGGCTGCGCGAGTGGGTCGGCGTCGAGTGGTCCGCCGTCGCGACGGTCCGCTCAGGGTGCCTGACCGCGAGCCCGCGGGCGCGGAGCCCCGAGAATGCCTGGGGCGAGGTGACCTCGTGCACGAGGTGCAGATCCACGGCAAGGACCGCCGGCGCGCCCGGGTCCTGGCTGACGACGTGGTCGTCCCAGATCTTCTCGACGATCGTGCGGGGTCGGGTCATGGCGTGACGGCTCGCTCGTGAAGGCTGATGGAGAGGAGAGGGTAGCAGAGGCCCCTCTGACCCGAGGCCCGCGCTCCCAGACCCCGTGGTACTACATCAATAGGTACTTTTGGCGGGCGCCGGATGCCCTTCGCGAGCTGTAGAACTACATGGAACCGCACATCTCCGCCACGAGAGACGCCTGCCGGCGATGCCAACCCACGCCCAAACCTCCCCCGAGACCAGCCCCGAAGCCGAGCCGGTCCCGTCGCGATCGCGCCGGGCGGTGGCGATCGGCCGCAGGCAGGTTCGGCCGTCGGCGGCCCGAGTCTGGTTGTTCACGGCAGCCCTCGCCCTGGCGGCCGCCATCCTCTACGTCGACGGGGTCCGAAACCTGGGGCCCGTGGTGACTCCGTTCTCGTTCCCATGGCCGTTGCTCGCGGCCGCCTTCCTGGCGGTCGAGACCAAGGTCATCCTCGTCCATTTCCGGCGCGAGACACACTCCTTCTCCCTGAGCGAAATCCCGGCCGTCCTCGGGCTCTTCTTCCTGACGCCGGACGAGTACCTCTTGGCCGTCCTGGTCGGCTCTGCGGTTGCGATGCTCGTGACCTCTCGCCAGTCCATCGTCAAGGTCGCGTTCAACCTCGCCAACTTCGCGTTCATCTCGACCGTGACGCTCGTCGTGTTCCACGGTCTTGGGTCGTTCGCCGGC
>JANMPL010000236.1:0-6573 GCA_031369845.1 Chloroflexota bacterium | reverse complement strand
GATCGAGCCGCCGGTGTCGGTGCCGATCGACAGCGGGGCATGGAATGCGGAGACGGCGACCGCGGAGCCGCCGCTGCTCCCGCCGGGTACCGTCTCGAGGTCCCACGGATTCGAGACCGGCCCGTAGGCGCTGTGCTCGTTCGATGAGCCCATCGCGAATTCGTCCATGTTCGTCTTGCCAAGGACCACTGCGCCGGCGTCCCGCAGCCGCTCGGTGATGTGGGCGTCGTACGGGGCGATGTAGCCCTCGAGGATCCGCGATCCGGCGGTGCACTGGCCACCCTCGACGGAGATGAGGTCCTTCAGCGCAATCGGGATGCCGAGCAGCGGATGAAGCGCCTCGATGGCCGCGGGACCTTCTGCCCGGGCGGTGGCGAGGCGGGCGTCCGCCGCGTCCGCGCTGGCGATGGCCCCGTGGCGATCGATCGTCAGCCAGGCGTTCAGCGCGTGGTTGTCGCGCTCGGCGGCGGCCAGGTGGGCCTCCGCGAGCTCGCGCGAGCTCGTTTCGCCGGTCCGGAGGCGGGCGGCCATGTCGTGGGCGAGGAGCCGCGTCAGGTCGGTCATCGATCGTGGGTCATGCCGATGGGCCGCCAGGCGGCGTCAGTCGCCGCCGAGGATCGGCGGGACGACGATGAAGTCGCCCTCGCGCTCGGCGGCGTTCGCGAGGACCGCCTCAACGGGGAGTGAATCGCGAACGAGGTCGTCGCGCAGGATGTTCTCGAGCTCGATCGTCTGAGCGGTCGGCGGGATCTGCTCGGTATCCAGCCGGGCGAGGATCGTGTACTGGTCGAGGATGTGGTTGAGCTGTCCCTCGAGCACCGACAGCTCGTCGTCGGTAAGGCCGAGGCGGGCGAGATGGGCGACATGCTCAACGTCGGAGCGGGTCAGACCGGGCATGGCGCCGATGATAGCGGACGGCGTCGGGCCGGCTCCCCAGCGGCTATCGTGAACGGGTGAGCCTCTCGTCGACCGCCGTCTGGCTGCTGCTCGTCCTCGCGATGCTCGCGGTGGTTGTCCTCCGGCTGAGCCGTGCGCTCGGGCCTGTCGGGCTGATCCTGACGATCGTCCTGGTCGTCGTCCTCATCAGGCTGACCCGCGATCTCCTGCGGTTCCGGTCCGGCCCAAGGGAGCCCGGACGTCAGACGGCTGTCACGAAGAACGTCACGCCGCGGGAGGGCTGGCTGCCGCCGGGTGCCGCACCTATCCCGGGTTCTGCCGCTACGCCGCCTCCATTGGTCATCGTCGTCGATCCGCCGGACGCCACAGAACGGCTCGAATCGAAACTCGAGGCGCTCGACCGGCTGCGGGCCAGCGGCCTTGTCACCGACGACGAGTACGAGGCAAAGCGAGCCAAGCTGCTCGCCGACTTCTGAGTCGGGCTTGGATCAGCTCAGCGGAACGCTCGGCTGAACCCGATCGATCGAGGCCTGCTCGACCACAAGCTCCTGAACGGCGGCCGAACATCCCTCGATGTGGGGTAGACCCTGGCCGGGCGTGCAGTCGGCGCAGCCCCACGGAGCCAGTCCGCCCTCATCCGGCAGGAACTCGATCGAGCAGACATGCTCGGTTGGGTCGCAGTGGCGGCCATGACACTCGTGGTTGCAGTCCACCGAATGGCTGCAGAGACAATCGGCCGACGCGGGCATCGACATGGTCGTGCCACCTCCGATTCGAATTGTCTACCCGAGCGCAAGCAAGACCTCCGCCAGGTCACATCGGCCCGATCATCCGTCGCGCCGCGACTGACAGTCGCAACTCCGCTGCGGCGAGGACGAGGCGGTTGTACGCCTCAAGCCGGGTCTCACCGCCCACCTCCAGGACCTGCATCCCGCCATCGAACAGGCACACGGCGCGGATCTTGGTCGGCGTGTCCTCATTAGGCCCCAGGCGCAGCTCGTCGATGACGATCCCCGTCCCGAGGATTCGGCCCAGATCGTCGGCGAGCCGCTGGGCGAACCGTTCATCCGCTTCGCTGGTGGCCCGCGGCTCGTCGCTCATGGCCGCACTCTACGCGCCATCGCCCGCCAGCAGGGCCCGAAACCCGGCCTCGTCCAGGACTCGCACGCCAAGCTCCTGCGCCTTCGCCAGCTTGGAGCCGGCCTTCTCGCCGGCCACGACGTAGTCGGTTTTCTTCGAGACGGAGCCCGCGACCTTGCCGCCGGCGGCCCTCACCGCCTCCTCCGCCTCCTCCCGACTGAACCCTTCGAGCGTTCCGGTCACCACGAGCGACTTGCCGCTCAGGGGCCCCGCGGCCGCGACCGCCCTCGGCGCCGGCAGCTCAGCCTCGACGCCGGCATCGGCGAGGTCCTCGAGGACGCCGCTGCCCGGACCGTCGGGCCCGAACCAGGCCGCGAGACTGCCGGCCACCATCGGGCCGACGCCCTCGATCTCCTCGAACCGCTCGGGCGACTCCGCCGCGACCAGCTTCAGGTGCTCGGCGGCGCGGAGGGGCCACGCCTCCCCGGCGGGGACCTCCGTCGTCAGCCACGCCGCGAGCTCGATCGCGGTCGTCCAGCCGACCTGGGGGATACCCAGCGCCGCGATGATCCGTTCGAGCGGCCGCCGCTTCGACTTCTGGATCGCGGCGTGGAGGTTCTCGGCGCTCTTGCGGGCGAAGCGCTCGAGACTCTCGAGCTCTTCGACCGACAGGCGGTAGAAGTCGCCGCGCCGCTTGACGAGGCCGCGCTCGAGCAGCTGCGAGAGGACGGCCCATCCGGCGCCCTCGATGTCCATCCCGCCGCGCCCAACGAAGTGGCCGTACTCCTGGCCGACGCGTGCCGGGCAGGCCGGGTTCGGGCAGTAGTGGCGAACCGCGCCTTCGTCGCGGACGACGGCAGTGCCGCAGACCGGACAGGCCGCCGGCATGTCGTATTCGCGCTCCTCGCCGGTGCGCTTGTCCGGCAGCGACCGAACGACCTCCGGGATGACGTCGCCGGCCTTCTGGAGGATCACGTGATCGCCGATCCGGATGTCCTTGCGCCGGACCTCGTCGAGGTTGTGGAGCGTTGCACGGGCGACGGTCGAGCCCGCGACCTTCGTCGGCCGTAGGTGGGCGACCGGCGTCAGCGTCCCGGTCCGTCCGACGTACGGCACGATGTCCTCGACGACCGTCTCGACCTGCTCCGGCGGGAACTTGTAGGCGATCGCCCAGCGCGGGGCGCGGCTGACCATCCCGAGCCGTTCCTGCTGGTCGAACCGGTCGACCTTGACGACGACGCCGTCGGTCTCATACGGGAGCTCGTGACGCTTGTCGCGCCAGGTCTCGGTAAACGCGATAACGGCCTCGATGTCGAGATCCGCCTTGCGGTTCGGGTTGACAGGGAAGCCGAGGGCCGCCAGGCGGTCGAGTGCCGCCGACTGGGAGCCAACCTCCGCCGGGCCACCCTCCTCGATCAGCTGGTAGCTCCAGGTCGAAAGGAGCCGGTCCGCGGTGACCTGCGGGTCCTTCTGGCGGAGCGAACCCGCGCCGGAGTTACGGGGGTTGGCGTACAGGGCCAGTCCTTTCTCCTCGCGGTCCGCGTTGATGCGGGCGAACTCCGCCTTCGGCATGAAGACCTCGCCGCGGGCGTCGAGCGTGGCCGGCTCTTTCAGTCGTTCCGGAACGGACTTGATCGTCCGCAGGTTCGCCGTCACGTCCTCACCGGTCGTCCCGTCGCCCCGCGTCGCGCCCTGGACGAAGCGGCCCCGCTCGTAGCGGAGGGTGATCGCCAGGCCGTCGATCTTCAGCTCCGCGCCGTACCGCAGGTCCGGGGCCGGCTCCGGGGCCGCCGGGAGGCCCAGGCCGCGCCGCACTCGCGTGTCGAACGCGCGAAGCTCGTCGTGGCTGAACCCGTTGCCGAGCGACAACATCGGCCGCCGATGGCGGACTTCGTCGAACGTGGCGCTGATCGCGCCGCCGACGCGCTGGGTCGGCGAGTCCGAGGTGATCAGCTCCGGATGCGCGGACTCGAGGGCCACGAGCTCGCGGAAGAGCGCGTCGTAGTCGGCGTCCGACAGCTCTGCAGCGTCTTCCTGGTAGTAGAGCTGGTTCGCGCGGTCGATCGCCAGGGCAAGTTCGGAATGGCGCGCGACGGCCGCGTCGGCGGTCAGTTCGGAGGCGGCCGTGACGAGGGCCTCGTCGACGGGCAGCCGGTCGGCGGTCTCGGTCACGGCGCGGCCTTGGTGACGTGGCCGCGGGAGATCGCGGCCGGGGTCGGCGTTCCGAGGAGGGCGAGGGTGATCTCGAACTCCTCGCGGAGAATCGCCATGGCTCGCTCTACGCCGGCCTGACCGGCGGCCGCGAGGGCCCACAGGACCGGCCGGCCGACGAGGACGCCCCGCGCGCCCCGAGGGCGATGGCGATCGCGATGTCGAGGCCGCGCCGGACGCCGCCGTCGACCCAGACCTCGGAACGACCGGCGACCGCCTCGACCACCTCTTCCAGCACGTCCACCGGCGCCGGGACGCGATCGAGCTGGCGGGCCCCGTGGTTCGAGACGACGATCGCGTCGGCCCCGTGTTCGACGGCAAGTCGGGCGTCCTCGGCGGTCAGCATGCCCTTGAGCACGAGTGGCAGGCTAGACCAGCTCCGGATCGTCGCGAGATCGTCCCAGGTGAGGCTCGTCGCCAGCGCCGATTCGAGGACCTCGACATCGGCGCGCTGCCGGAAATTGCCGAGTTCGACCGGGAGCTGGAAGCCCGCCCGCCGGTCGCGCTCCCGGTAGCCCATCACCGGCAGGTCGACCGTGAGGACGATGGCCGTGTAGCCGGCTGCGGCGGCGCGCTCGACGAGGGATCGGCTGTATCCCGGATCGGCTTGCGTGTACAGCTGGAACCATCGCGTCCCGTCCGGGGCTGCCTTCGCGACGTCCTCGAGCGAGCAGCTCGACATCGTCGAGAGCGCGAACGGGATTCCGGCGGCCGCCGCAGCGCGGGCCGTGGCGACCTCGCCGTCCGGGTGGGCTAGCCCGTGGACCGCCATCGGTGCGATGGCCACGGGAAACGCCGCCGCCGCGCCGAGGAGCGTCGTCGAGGCGTCAACGCGCGAGACGTCGACGAGGACGCGCGGCCGCAGCCGATAGCGCAGCCAGGCCGCGTCGTTCTCGGCCAGGCTCAGCTCGTCCCAGGCGCCTCCGGCGATGTAGCCCAAGGCCGCCGGCTCAACCGCTCGGACGGCGAGGGGCTCGAACTCCCGCAGACGTACCAAGCTGGCGAGGTCGACGAGGTCCGTCGGGCGTTCCGTGTGCATCGTCGCCGGATGCTAGCCGGTGATGTCGAGGTTCGCGAGGCTGGCAAGGACCGTCTTCCGACCGACGGCGGGGTCCTTGAAGACGACTGTGACCTCCTCATCGCTGCGGGTCAGCTTCGAGGAGACAATGATCCCGTCGCCCCAGCGGGCATGGCGGACCCGATCGCCGTCGCGGAACTGGCGCTCCCCGGGAATGATCGGACGGGCCGGTCGCGCGGGTCGGGCGGGTCCGGGCGGTAATCCAGAGCTCTCCGCGGGTCCGAGCGATCCCGACGGCGCGCCAGACGCGAACGCCTCGCGCTTCGCGGCCAGGTCGCGCGAGGGCCTGAACGCCTCGCCGGGCGATGGCGCACCGGGCCGGCCACTCCCCTGTCGGAACGCGGCGCCGCCGCTGCTCCGGATCGGCGTCCCGAACCGCGTCGTCCGGCGCGAGCCGAACGCCAGATCGAGGTCGAGGTCGAGTCCATCGCCACCGTTGGCCGCCCGGCCGGCGGCGCTGAGATCCGGCCCGACCATCAGCTCTGCGGGAATCTCGAGCAGGAACCGCGACGGCACCGACGCCTGGCCCATCCCCCACGTCGCGCGACGCCATGCATGGGAGAGAAAAAGGCGCCGCTTCGCCCGGGTGATCCCGACATACGCGAGCCGCCGCTCCTCCTCGAGCTCCTTCTCGTCGTCGAGTGCCCGGCTGTGCGGAAAGAGCCCCTCCTCGAGCCCGGCGATGAAGACGACCGGGAACTCGAGGCCCTTGGCGGCGTGGAGCGTGATGAGCGTGACGGCGTCGGCGTCGCCCTCGTACGAGTCCTGATCGGCGACGAGCGCGGTCTCCTCGAGCAGCCGGTCGAGGGCGTCCTCGGGCTCGAGGTCGTCGTAGCGGGTCGTGACCGATCGCAGCTCGAGGAGGTTCGCCCAGCGCTCCTCGCCGTCTTCGGAGCCGTCGGCAAGCATCGCCCGGTAGCCCGATGCCTCGAGGACGTCGTCGAGCAGCTCGGGGAGCGGCAGGACACCGACCCGCGACCGGAGGCGCCGCACGAGCGCGGCGAAGTCCGCCAGCGACGTCCGTGCCCGCGGGGCGAGCGTCTCGACCTCGCCGCGGGCCGCCCGCTCGATCGCTTCCCATGTCGAGACCTCGTCGCGGCGCGCGACCCCCCGCAGCGCCTCGATCGTCTTCTCGCCGATCGCCCGTGCAGGGACGTTGATGATCCGCTCGAAGCTGACGCTGTCCGTGTCGGAGCGGAGGACCCGTAGATAGGCGAGAGCGTCCTTGACCTCGCGCCGGGCGTAGAACCGCGTCCCGCCGACGAGCTGGTAGCGGATCCCGTAGCGCAGGAACGATTCTTCGATCG
>JANMPL010000211.1:0-3737 GCA_031369845.1 Chloroflexota bacterium | reverse complement strand
CGCTCGAGCGCCTCCGGGCGCTCCGCGAGCCGGCCCGCTCCCCGAGCGAGCGCGCCGTCCACCTCCTCGCCGCCGCCGATCCCGCCAATCCCTACGGCGCCGCCATTCCATGGCCCCGTCGGGGCGAGGACGACCGGCGGCCGCTCCAGCGGGCGGCCGGGGCGTATGTCGTGCTGGTGGACGGAGTTGCCGTGCTCTATCTCGAGCGCGGCGGCGGGACACTCCAGACGTTGCCGGCGGCCGACGACCCCGATGTCGCGGAGGCAGCCGTCCGTGCCCTCGCCGGCCTGCTCCAGGACCGCCGGGTTCGTGAGCTCATCATTACGAAGGTCGATGGGCTCCCAGTGGCCGACTCCCCGTTCCGCGAGCGACTGATCGCGGCCGGCTTCAGTCCCGCGTATCGCGGGCTCACGCTCCGCGCCCCCCGCTGAGCTGGACCCGTGCCCGAGGGCGACACGCTCTTCCGCACGGCAGCCGGCCTCCGGCCGCACCTAGTCGGCCGGACGGTGATCGCGGCCCGGGCGCGACGGCCGGGCCCCCAGGTCGAGCGGATCGTCGGCACGATGATCCAGGCGGTCGAATCGCAGGGCAAGAACCTGCTCATCCGATTCGACAACGGCCTCGAGCTCCGGACGCATCTCCGGATGAACGGCTCATGGCACCGCTACCGACCGGGCGAGCGCTGGCGCCGGCCCGAGGCCCGAGCCCGTCTCGTCATCGAGGTACCGGGCGCCGTCGCGGTCTGCTTCGATGCCCCCGTCGTCGAGCTGTTCGAGCAGCGGGCGGAGGCGCTCCACCCGGGGATCGCCGGGCTCGGGCCCGACCTCCTCGATCCCGCCTTCGATAATGAGGCGGCCGACGAGGCGCTTCGCCGCCTCCGGGACCCTTCCCGCTCGGCGATGACGATCTCGCAGGCCCTACTCGACCAGCGAGCCCTCGCCGGTATCGGCAACATCTGGCGGAACGAAACACTGTTCGTCGAGCGAACCGATCCGCTCGCGACGGTTGCGACTCTCGACGACGATCACCTTCGCCGCCTCGTCGCGACCGCCCGGAGGCTCCTCGTCCAGAGTGCCGCCGGCGACCCCGGCCGACTGCCGATGACCGTCTATCGCCGTTTCGGGCGACCGTGCCGGCGCTGCGGCACGCTCATCCGGTCAGCGCCCCTCTCGACCGAGGTTCCACGGACGACGTACTGGTGCCCGCGCTGTCAGGCCGGCAAGGCGTGACCACGATCGACGTCAACTGCCGGCCTACGTCGGACGGCTGGTCATGCGCCGTCGAGGTAGCTGAAGCCGGCAGTCGGAGCCATCACCTGGTCAGCGTCAGGACTGCGGATCTGGCCCGGCTCGACCCGACCGCCAAGGAGCCAACGGACCTTGTCCGTCGATCGTTCGACTTCCTGCTGCGTCATGAGGCCAAGGAATCGATCTTGTCGTCGTTCGACCTGCCGGTCATCTCGCGCTACTTCCCGAACTACGAATCGGAGATCGGCCGCCGCGTATGATCCAGCGCGATGTGCGAGCACTACGTCGCCCGGGCCGACGAACCCTTCCGCCTGGACGAGCTCTGGCCATTCACCGGGAGGCTCGAGCGATTCGGGATCGCCGGCTTCGGTTGGGGCGCGGCCTGGATCTCGGCGGGCGGCCGCATCGATTCCCATCGCGATACCTGCGCCTTCCGGGACGACCCAGGGCGTGACGTGGTCGGAGCCGTCGAAACGACCGCGGCCCTTGTTCACCTCCGTCGGCCTTCGAAGCTCTCCACGCTCGGGCTCGCCGATACCCAACCGTTCGACGACCCGGCGGGCCGCTTTTCGTTCAGCCACAACGGCGACTTTCGCGATGTTCGCTCGTGGCGCGCCCGCTTCCGGGCGGCCGGGAGGATCCGCGGCCGGGCCGACACTGAAGTCGGGGCGCGCTGGCTCGAGGATTCCTGGGATGGCGGGGCGGCGCCGTTGGAGCTGCTGGGGACGCTCCACGAGACGTTTGGCGGCCAGGCAAACCTGTCGCTCCTCACGGCCGACGGTGCGGTGAGCGCCTACGCCGGGAACACGGAGAACCCGGTATTCACATTCCGCCTCGGGCGGATCGGCGTCGCCTCAACGGGGATCTACTCGCTCGACCGGAGCATCTTCCGGTACGTCGCGCCAGGTGCCACGGAGCGAAAGCTCGTACGGATCGGCGGCGCAATCATGCTGAATCGTCACGGTGCGGCCTCAGGCGCGTCGTAGGATCTGTACGCCGGGGGATCGGAGGGACGAATGACCGATATCGCGGTGGGAGCCGATCCCGGCCCCACGATCGACGCCGCCGGGCGCCCAACGCTCAAGCTGCCAACGCTTGCCCTGGTTCGGATCTCGCTGTTCTGGCTCGGGCTGACGTCGATCGACGCCGTGGTCAACGCCGCGGTTCAGACGAGAATCAAGTTCGATGGCCTGGTCGAACCGGGCACCGAGGGCACCGCCCTCGCCCTCGTCGCTGCGGCCACATTCATCTTCGCCATCGCCGTCCAGCCCACCGTCGGGGCGATCAGCGACTATGCCTCGACCCGCTGGGGCCGGCGTAAGCCATTCATCGTAGCGGGTGCCCTGTTCGACCTCGTCTTCCTCATCGGAATTGCCACCGCTAACTCGCTCGTCACGATTGCTGCATTCGTCGCCCTGCTCGCGCTGAGCACGAACATCGCCCGCGGCCCGTTCCAGGGCTATGTCCCGGATCTCGTTCCGGATCAGCAGGTCGGCCAGGCCAGCGCGATGGTGGGCCTGATGCAGGTTCTCGGCAACGTCGTCGGCTTCGCCCTGGCAGCGTTCGCGGCCAGTCGGGGCAACGTCGGAGTCGCGATCATCGCCATTGCGATCATTGAGTTCGTGACGATGCTGAGCGTGGTCATCGGTGTTCCGAATGGCCCGCCCGCGAAGCCACGCGAAGGTCGCTCCTGGCTGGCTATTGCTGCCGAGACATGGGGCCTCGACATCCTCCGCGAGCGAAGCTACATCTGGCTGCTCGCGTCGCGCCTCTTCATCCTCATGGGCGGGGCTGCCGTACTCAACTTCGTATTCCTCTACCTCGCCGACGCCCAGGGGCTCAGCGAGGAACAGGCGGGCACGGCGTTTCTGATGATGCTTGGGGCAGCCACGGTCGTCAGCCTGCTCGTGATCATCCCGGCATCGCGTCTGTCTGACCGGATCGGCCGGAAGCCGGTGATCTACGCCTGCACCGCCATCGGGGCCGTCGGCGTCCTGACGATCGCCCTTGCTCCGAGCGTGCCAATAGCAGTCCTCGGCGCCGCAGTGTTCGGCGCGTCCCAGGGCATCTTCCTCGCGGTCGACTGGGCGCTGATGACCGACATCATCCCGAAGGCGTCGTCTGGTCGGTATATGGGCATCTCGAACGTCGTTACGGCGTCGTCGACGACCATCGCGGTGTTCATCGGTGGCCCGCTCATCGACGTGGTCAACAAGAGTGCAGGCATCGGTGCGGGGCCCCGCCTGGAGCTGATCTTCGGCGTCGTCTACTTCATCATCGGTGCGTTCATGCTGCGGCCGGTCGTCGAGCCACCGCGCGGCTCGCGGGTCGCACCGCCTGTCGCCTGAAGGCCGCTACGCCCCGAGGCCGAGGTAGTCGCGCAGCCGGCGTCCGAGCCCGACCGTCGGCTGCGCTCGAAGGCGGCCTAGCGCAGCGACCCACCAGGACGCATGGAGCCACGCGAACGGATCCGGTCGGCGCCAGAGGACC
>JANMPL010000210.1:0-3617 GCA_031369845.1 Chloroflexota bacterium | reverse complement strand
CGCCGGATCGCCACCGGCCTCTAGGCCGGGCGTCAGGCCGCAGGCCAGGGCACCCGCGGTGACCTCGTACTCATTACCGAAGTCCCAGACGCCGACCTTCTTGCCCGCAAACCCGCACGGGTCGGTGATGTTGCTGTCCTTCCACGTGACCGACAACGTGCCGGAGCGCTGGAAGACCTGGGCGATGTCGACGAGGTCGGAGCCTGACTCGCGGGCCTCGAGGACCTTCGGCACCCAGCTGATCGTGAACTCCGGGCCGTTCGGGGCCGATCCGACCGTGTGTGGCGCGATCGTCGGGCCGCCGGGCAGGAATTCGACGGTCAGGTTCTCAGCCTTGTAGTAGCCCTGCTTGGCCGCCGCGAAATAGCCGGCGAACTGGGCCTGGGGCGTCCACTGCAGCTGGAGCCGAACCGACGCGGCCTCGGCGGCCGAGGACGCCGGCGGGGCGCTGCCGCTCGCTGGAGCCGACGCTGCCGTCGAGGGCGGCGCCGATGACGCCGAGGGCGACGCGCCGCCCGACGAACAGGCGGCGAACGCGACCGACGCGCTTGCCGCAAGAGCAAGTAGGGACCTGATCTTCATGGATTCATCACTCCTGCGTGCTCCCCGTCGGCGACAGGGCCTCCTCCAACGCGGCACGGCGGTCATGCCGCGGCCATTATGCGGTCTCGGTGGCTCGCATCGACGCATGCCACGGAATCACGACGCGCTCCAGGGCAACGACCGCGAGGTAGAAGACGATCCCCGTGACGGCAGCCAGGAGGATCGCCGCCCAGGTGATGTCGAAGCGCAGGGCACTCGAGCTCTGGACGATGATCCGGCCAAGGACGAGTGAGGCCCCGCCGAAATACTCGCCCACGATCGCCCCGATCAAGCTCAACGTCGTCGCCAGCTTCATGGCCGTGAAGAAGTACGGCAGCGCGTTCGGGATCCGAACCTTCCGCAGGATCTGCCACTCGCTCGCCGCTGTCGATCGCATGAGCTCGAGGGCGGCGGGATCGACCTGGACGAGGCCGCGGGTCACGTTCGCCATCACCGGGAAGAAGACGAGGACCGCCGCCATCATCATCTTCGCCAGCGGGTTCTCCAGCCCGAACCAGTTGTTCAGGATCGGCGCGAAGGCGATGATCGGAACAGCGTTCGCCGCGACCGCGACGGGGAGCAGCACCCCCCGGGCCGTCGCCCACCGTGCGGTCGCGAGAGCGACGACCACGCCAGTCGTAGTCCCGATCGCCAGCCCACCGAGGGCCTCGATGAGCGTCGCCCGCGCCGACGGCAGCAGCCCGAACCGTGGCGAGTTGAGGTTCTCGATCAGAGCCGAGACGATCGCCGACGGGCGCGGAAGGACGAAGCCCTTGAGGCCGAGCGCCGTGACCGCGACCTCCCAGCCGATGATCCCGCCGGCGAATACAAGCACGGCCGGCAGGTAGTAGCGGATTCGACGGGCCCAGCGCGACCCGGGCCGCGGCCCGGCGGGGGCGATCCCCGATCGGCCAGCGGCACCGGCGGTCGAACTCATCCGACGGCACCCTCGGCCAGCGTCCGTTCGGGTGAGGCCAAGCCCGGCTCGTCGGTCTCGAGGCCGCCGCCCGCCCTGAGGCCTTCGCGGACCGCCGTCACGAGCTCGAAGTAGCGCGGGCTCTCCCGCGTCTCCTCGCCGCGTGGCCGGGGTAGATCGATGGTCACCACGTCGGTGATGCGGCCTGGCCGCGCGCTCATGACCACCACCCGCGAGGAAAGGAAGACAGCTTCCGGGATTGAGTGAGTCACGAACACGATCGTGGTTCCGGTTCGCTCCCAGATCCGGAGAACCTCGGAGTTCATTCGTTCCCGGGTCATCTCGTCGAGCGCGCCGAACGGCTCATCCATGAGGAGGATCGCGGGTTCGAACGACAGTGCCCGGGCGATCGCAACGCGCTGCTGCATCCCGCCCGACAGCTGGTAGGGATAGTGCTTCGCGAACTCGCCGAGCTCGACGAGGTCGAGCATCTCTCGCGCTCGCGCGGCCCGATCGCGGGCCGACCGACCGAGGATCTCGAGCGGGAGCTTGACGTTGTCCTCGACCGTTCGCCATTCGAACAGGACCGGGGCCTGGAACACCATGCCGTAGTCCCGGTCGCGGCGGGCGTGGTCGGCAGGCTTGCCGTTGACGATGACCTCGCCCCGGGTCGGCGCGACGAGGTCGCCGAACAAGCGGAGCAACGACGACTTGCCACATCCCGACGGCCCGATGAGCGAGACGAACTCACCGCGCGCGATCGTCAGGTCTATCCCCTCGAGAGCGGTCGTCACCGGCTGGCCGCCCCGTGAGAAGACCTTGTCGACGCCGCTTAGTCGGACGACCGGCCCGCCGTCGACAGCGGTCTTGGATTGCTCGGATGTCATCGGGTCCGTTGCTCCTCGTCGGTGGTTCAGCCGGCCGCGGCGCCGGGTCGGCCGCGGAGGACGGCGATCTCGGCGGCTCGGATCACCAGGAAGAATGCGACCCCCAGCAACGAGGCGACGATGATCGCCGCCCACAGCTTCTCGGGGCCCGTCGCGTAGTACTGGTTGAACGTCGTGATGACCCGACCGAGGCCCTGCTGGATGCCGCCCGTGTCCTCGCCGATGATCGCCCCGACGATGCTCGCGGTGGCCGAGATCTTCAGGGCCGTGAAGAGGTACGGCAGCGACGCCGGGAGGCGGACCTTCCAGTAGATCTCGGTGCGCGAGGCGGCGTAGGACCGCATCAGCTCGATGGCGCGTGGATCGACGGACCGGAGGCCGCGGATCATCGCGATGGTCACCGGGAAGAACGTCAGGTAGGTCGCGATGATGACGACCGCGAAGATGCCCTGGCCGACGGCGAAGACGATCAGCGGGGCAAGCGCGATGATCGGGATCGTCTGGCTGGCGATCACGTACGGAACCAGGGCTCGTTCGAGCAGTCGGACGTGGACGAAGATCGTCGCCAGCGCCAGCCCGAGCAGCGCCCCAAGGACGAACCCGATCGCCGCTTCGCGCCACGTGTAGAGCGCCGCTCCGAGCAGGTACTGACCGAGGTTCTCCGACGATACGGCTGGCTGCCACGGCTCCCCGAAGCTCAGCAGGATCGTCCACACGTGCGGCAGCTTGAGGTCGTTGGCGATGGGCCAGCGGAACGGTGGATTCCAGAGGACGGGTGAGCCGGGCGCCGCCCCGGGCTCGCGCCAGGGGACGCCGCCGAGGAACTTGATGCCCTCCCAGACGACGAAGATGATCGCCAGAACCAGGAGATAAGTGACGACCGACCGGCGGCGCCCGCGCCCGTCCGCGGACGAGATCTCTGCCCGTCCGAGCGGGCCGCGAGCAGCGGTGGCGCTCGTCACCGGTTAGCTCACCGCCTGGTCGGCGATCTCGAGCGCGCGGTCGATGATCTCGAAGCCCTCGCCGAGCTGCTCTTCCGTGATGCAGAGCGGCGGGTTCGTGTGGATCGAGTTGTTGGCGATCATCGTGTAGAGGCCGTTCTCGCGGAAGAACTTGCCGATCGCCTTCATCTCATCGGACGTGCCGTTGAACGGCGTCATCGGGGTGAACGGGTCGCGACTGCGGACGAGATCGATGATCCCGAACAGCCCGAGGTTGCGATGGGCCCCGAC
>JANMPL010000187.1:0-3825 GCA_031369845.1 Chloroflexota bacterium | reverse complement strand
CGCGCACTGATCTTCGATCTCGACGGCACGCTCGTCGACACCGTCTATGCCTACGTGTTTGCCTGGCAACGGGCACTTCTCGACTTCGGGTCACCAATCGATGGCTGGCGAATCCACCGGAGGATTGGGATGAGCGGCGGGCTCTTTGTCCGTGCGGTCAATCGCGAGATCGGACGTGAGCTCAGCGACGACGAGGCCGAGAGCCTCCAGCGCCGTCACGGTGAGATCTTCCGCGAGATCCTCCCCGAGCGGCGACCGCTCCCGGGCGCGATCGAGTTGCTCGCTGCGCTCCGCGCGGCCGGCATCGTCCATGGAATTGCCACCTCCGGGCGACGGCCGGAGATCAACCTCTCGCTCGAGGCACTCGGGATTCCCGAGGAGACCGTCGTCGTCGAGCGCGGCGACGTGCTGCGCGCCAAGCCGGAGCCCGACCTGTTCCTCGCCTGCCAGGAGCGTCTGGGCGTCGACGTCGCGGACTGCTACGTCGTCGGCGACGCAGTATGGGACCTGCTCGCGGCTCGCCGGGCCGGGATGCTCAGCGTCGGCCTGCTCACCGGCGGCTACGGCGAGGACGAGCTCCGGGCCGCCGGCGCATTCCGTGTCTATCGAGACGCGGCGGACCTCTACGAATCGCTCGACGAGCTGGGAATCGCGCTGCCGCCGGGCTGACGGCTTTGACTCGTTGTTTACGCGCGGCCAACGACCCGATTGCCTTCCGGGGTTAGCCTAAGGGCAGCCCGAGCGCCGCAGTCACCTACAAGCGGGGGATGGGAGGAATAGCGACATGCCTCGCCAGCCACGTGCTCCGATCCACGATCCACGCCTGAGTCGGCGGACATTCCTCAAGGGCTCAGTTGCCGCCGGTGCCGCCATCGTCGGCGGCGGCGTCGTTTCCACCGCGATCCGCCCCTCCCGTGTCCGCGCCGCCGACACCCCGATCGAACACATCATCGTCTCGTGCCAGGAGAACCGCTCGTTCGACCACTACTTCGGCTACGCGCCGCAGGTCCAGGCCGCGGGCTTCGGGCCGCCGCCCGGCTACAGCCAGCCCGACGGTGCCGGCGGCTCCGTCGAGCCGTATCGCTTCACGGAGCTCGCGACCCCGGACGTGCCGCACGACTGGTCGTCTGTCCACGCTCAATGGAACGGCGGAGCGATGAACGGCTTCTACACGAACGCCGGGATCTGGTCGATGGGCTACTACACCGAGACGGAGCTACCGTTCTATTACGGCCTGTTCGAAGACTCGGCGCTGTGCGGCAACTTCTTCAGCTCCCAGCTTGGGCCGACCTGGCCGAACCGCTTCTACCTGATGGCCGGCACATCGGGCGGGATCACGACAAATGGCCTCTGGGGCTACGGGATCTTCGACTACCCGATGATCCTGGATCTGCTCGACGCGGCAGGGGTGACGTGGAAGATTTACAACCTTGGCTGGGACAGCGTCCCGTATGGCAACACCGACAACGTCGCGGTGTTCTGGAAGAAGTACGCCCATGACAACAGGACGCGAGGCAGTCGAGGGTCATTCCTGAACGACCTTCGTCGTGACCGTCTGCCGCAGGTTTCGTGGGTGATCCCGAGCTATGCCCGCGGCTGGGACGAGCATCCGCCCGCCGACGTCTCGGTCGGGATGGGCCTCCAGGAGCAGCTGGTCAGTGCGCTCCGCGAGTCGTCCGCGTGGGAGAGCTCCGCGTACATCATCACGTACGACGAGCATGGCGGTTACTTCGATCACGTTGCGCCGCCAGAGCTAGATGCCTTCGGTCTCGGCGTCCGAATCCCCACCTGGATCGTGTCGCCGTGGGCCAAGCCCGGGCACATCGAGCCGGCGGTCTACGACTTGACCTCGGTACTGAAGTTCATCGAACGCGTTCACGGGCTGCCGACGCTGGCTTCTGTCAACCACCGGTTCGATGCGGGCACGCCGGTTGGCGGCAACTACCAGGCCGCCGCTCCGGGTGCCTCGAGCGGTCCGCCTGCTCCGCCGCGGGACGGCAGTTCCGCCGTCGGCGACCTCTTCGAGTGCTTCACGTTCTGATCTGGCGCGACACCAACCTGGGCTACTGACCGCATCGCTGCACGAGTCCAGAATGAGCCCGACCGAGACCCGGCTCGGGCAGGAGGTCACGATGAACCAGCTCATTGTCGTCGCGTTCGACCATCTGGAGGACGCTCGCAAGGCCATGCAACGGCTGCGCGAGATTGAGGCCGAAGGCCGGATCAGCTTTGAGGACACCGCGATCGTCGAGCGCCTGCCGGATGGCACGGCCAAGGTGCGGAACGAATTGAGCGGCACGACGGAAACCGGGGCCGTCGTCGGCGCGCTGGTCGGTGCCCTGGTGACGTTTGCCTTCCCACTCGTGGGCGCGGCCCTCGGCGCGGTGGCTGGCGCTGCGGTCGGGGCTGCCTTCGACAAGGGAGTTAGCCCGAAATTCATCGAGGACGTCAAGAACACGCTCACTCCCGGACGATCCGCCCTGTTCCTGGTTGTCAGAGGTGCAGACGCCGACGCAGCGCGGGCGGCTCTCCAGGGTTTCAAGGGAGACATCATCCAGACGACCCTCGACACGGAGACGGAGGAGGAGCTTCGCCGAGTGCTCGCGTAGGGCCTCGTCGCGTTGCCACGGCGATGAGCGGCCCGGCGCCCTGACCCCGACAATCCGGGGGTGACGACGCCTCCCGGCCGCGACACGTCGCATCGCTCCGTCTCGATACTTCGCGACCCGGCGTTCGGGCGCCTGTGGTTCATTCAGGCCGCGACCCAGGTCGGCGGAAACATGGCGCTGTACGCGTTGACGGTGCTCGTCTTCGCGACGACCCGCTCGAATGCTGCGGTCAGTGCGCTCGTCATGTCGTTCCTCCTGCCGACCATCGCCCTGTCCGCTGTCGCCGGCGTCGTCGTCGATCGGTTGAACCTGCGGTGGGCCCTCGTCGGACCGAACATCGCCCGGGCCCTTATGACCCTCGGGCTCGCCCTGGCCGGAACGAACGTGCCGGTTCTCCTGCTCCTCAACCTCGGGATCAGCTTCACCACGGTCGTGCTCACCCCGGCCGAGGCGGCGATGATCCCCCGGATCGTGAGCCGGGCCCAGCTCGAAACCGCGATGGGCGTGTTCAACTTGACGCTTCAAGCCTCATTCGCCGTCGGGTTCGCGTTCCTTGGCCCGCTCCTCGTCACGATCGCCGGGCCGTCGTTCGTGCTGGGTGTCGTCACGGTGCTGTACGTGGCCGCGACCATCGCCTGTCTATCGCTGCCGTCCGCACCGCCCGCCGCCGTCGAGCCCGGCATCGCGAGCCGGGCGCTCCACGAACCGGTGCGTCTACTCCACGAGGGCTTCGCCGCGATCAGGGAGAACCGCGAGGTCAGCCGACCGCTGCTACACCTCGCAGCTTCCGCCTCCCTCGTCGGGGTCCTCGGCGTCCTGGGTCCGGCCCTCGCCGCCTCCATCGGGCTCGACCCGACCCAGCTCATCGTCGTCGTCCTGCCACTCGGCCTCGGTGTGGTCGGTGGCGTCCTCGGCCTCAGGCGGTTCGGTCGCGGCGTGCCCCGCCGACGGTCGGCCGAAGCGGGCCTCGTCGGGTTCGGGTCCCTCGCGATCGGCGTCGCGATCGTGGGACCCCTGCTCGGAGGGAGGGAGGTCGCGATCCCGGTCGTCGTCGTCCTTGCCTTCCTGGCCGGCGCCGCGTACGCCGCCACGACCGTTTCGGCGCAGACCGCGCTTTTCGAGCACATGCCTGCAGCAGCGCGTGGCCGCATATTCGGCGTCCTTGCGTCGATCGTCAGCGCCGCCAGCCTCCTGCCGATTCTCATCGCGGGGCCCC
>JANMPL010000176.1:0-4301 GCA_031369845.1 Chloroflexota bacterium | reverse complement strand
CCGCCGGCAACGATGACCGCGCCGGTGAAGGCGGCGCAGCCGCCGCCGACATCCTCGGCTCGGACCGCGACCGTGAGCTGGTTGCCGAGCGCGTTCGTGGCAACCGTCGACATGGCGTAGCGGAACGTCGCATTGCCGGCGTTCGAAATCGTGAGGCTGTCAGAGGCCACGTCGCCGGGCATCATCCCCGTGATCGCCGTCATGACCGCCGGGTTCGACTCGATGTCGATCGTGCCGACCGTGAATGACCAAGTCGAGCTGTCCTGATCGGTGAACAGCGCGAGGGAGACGGAGCCGGCGCCGATCGTCAGCGCCGAGAGCGCGGCCAGCAGCGCGGCGATCCCGCGGCGCCGCTTGCGGCGGCGTTCGACCTGGCGCTCGAGAACGAGTTGATCCATTTCGGGCATTTCCCTTCGTGATGTGCGTGGCTCGGCATACGCCGAGAACCAGTTCGATATCGACCTGGCGTCAGAGGCGGGCGACAGGGGATTTCGCGGAGGCCCGAACGGGTGACGCCGTTCATCTGGATATTCGGTTGCAAACGACGTAGACAGATACAGGACGAGGGGACCACGGAAGCCGGTACCTTGGTCCCATCGGGTTCGGTGGGGAGCCGACGAAAAGAGCGCGGTTCGGGCCCACGTTGGCGTGGGGCAGCGAGGCACCGGGTCCGGGTCCCGGGACGGGGACTTCAGGCTGTGGCGATCAGGCCGTCGTGTCGGGGGCCGTACCCGCGTCTCGGAGGCGCTCGTCGTAGCGCTCGTCGCGCCAGGCGAGGGCAGCCTTGAGGCCATCGCGGCGGACGATCGCGTCGAACGCCCGCGACGTCTCCGACATGTTGACGAACGACTGGATGTCGAGGCCGAGCTCGACCGCCTCGGCGAAGCCGGCGACCTCCATCGCCCGGTTCAGCATGAGCTTCGTGGGCGCCATGACGTCCGGCGGGACGCGGGCGATCCGGTCCGCGAGCGCATCGACCTCTGCTTCGAGCTGCTCCGCCGCGACCACGCGGTTGACCAGGCCGATCCGCTCCGCCTCGCGGGCGTCGATCAGGTCGCCGGTCATCAGCAGCTCTCTTGTCTTCTTCTGGCCGATGAGGAACGGCATGAGGAGCGTCACCGGCGCCGACCCGAACCTGATTTCCGGTTCGCCCAGCCGGGCATCCTCCGACGCGACGATGAGGTCGCACGCCATCGCGAGCTCGAGGCCGCCGGCCAGGGCATAGCCGTGGACCTGGGCAATGACCGGCTTCGGGCATCGCCAGACCGCGAGCGTCGCGGCCACGTCCTCGGCGAGGACCGCCCGCCAGGCCCAGGCGCTGTCGGGCTGGCCCTCGGCGAGGTCGTACCCGGCGCAGAACGCGCGGCCGGCCCCGGCGAGCGCAATGACGCGGACCCGGTCGTCGCTCGTGGCCTCCTCGATCGCCGCGGTCAGGGCCTCGCGAAGCTCCTTGCTGATCGCGTTGAGCTTGGTCGGCCGATTGAGGGTCAGCCGGACGCCCCACGACGTCGGTTCGCGGAGGACGAGATCGGCGTCGGAGCTCATCCGGGCTCCAGGACGACGAGCGCGTCGACGGCGACCGATCCGTCGGGGCCGGCGATGACGGGGTTGATATCGATCGCCCGGATGTCGGGGCGGGCGATGGCCAGTGCGCCTAGCGCGACGAGGATCTGGGCGACTGCCTCGCGGTCGATCGCCGGGCGGCCCCGCGTGAGGTCCAGCAACCGCGCGCCGCGGAGCTCGGCGAGCATCGCCAGCGCCTGGCTCGCCGACACCGGTGCGAGGCGGAGGGAGACGTCGTCGAGAACCTCGGCGAGGACGCCGCCGATACCGACGAGGACGATCGGGCCGAACTGCGGGTCGCGGGTGATGCCGGCGATGAGCTCGAGGCCGGGCGGGGCCATGGGCTCGACGAGGAGGCCGCGGACCGTCGCATTGCCCGCGTTCGTCAGGCTCGCGCCGAGCGTGAGCAGGTCCTCGGCGGCTGCGCGGACCGCGTCGGCGCCCGCCAGGTTCAGCCTCACCGCCCCAACGTCGCTCTTGTGGGCGAGCCCCTCCGCGTCGAGCTTCAGGGCGACCGAGCCACCGAACTGCGCGGCGGCCGCCACGGCGGCGTCGGCATCGGCGACGGCGCGGGCCTCAACGACAGGGATGCCGGCGCCGGCGAGGAGGAGCAGGCTCTCGCGCTCGGGGAGCGCGCTCGCGCCCGCGTCAGCGGCCGCGGCGACGTCCGCGCTCCCTGCCTCCGTGTCGTACCCCCACGGCGTCCGATCGGCCGCCAGCGCCGGCCAGCCCGCCCGCATCGGCCCGTCGGCGAGCCGTCGGGAGTGGGCAGCCTCCCAGGCGGCCAGCGACGCGATCGCGGTAAACGCCTCGACTGTCCCGCGCAGGATCGGCACGCCGCCCGCGTCGTCGAGATGGCGCTTCGTCTCGGGCGGCGGTTCGCCGGATGTCAGCGAAATGTAGACGGGCATGAGCTCGGGGCGGTTGGCCGTGGCGCGGATCAACTCGTCGGTCACGTCGTGGGCCACCTCGACCTCCGCGGCCAGCGATCGATACGGGAAGTCGTGGACGATCGCGAGGACATCGTAGGCGCCCGAATCGGCGAAGGCGTCGAACGCCGCGGCGTAGGCGGTGGTCGGATCGGTCGCGCCCCACGGGTCCAGCGGGTTGCCGACGTAGCCGAGCGTCGGGAGATCGCGGAGCAGCCGCGCGCGGGCCTCTTCGGGGACCGGCGGCAGATCGATCCCGGTTCGCGGCGCGAGGTCGGCGATGAGCGAGGCCTCGCCGGTCGACACCGTGACGACGCCGGTGCGGCCGCGGCCCACACTGCGCCCCAGGCGACGACAACCGGCGACGAGCTCCGCCGTCTCGAGCAGCTCGTCGAGGTCGTCGCAGCGGATGACGCCCGCGGCGCGGAGGGCGGCATCGGTTGCCCGGTCCTCGCCCGCGAGCGAGCCGGAGTGGGCGACCGCCGCCGCCTGCGCCTGCGGGGAACGACCCACCTTGACGACCATGATCGGCTTGCCGAGCTCGAGCGCCCGATCGGCGAGGGCGAGGAAGCGCTCCGGCCGCTTGAAGCCCTCCATGAACAGGATCACCGAGTGCGTCTCCGGGTCGTCGAGGCAGTAAGCGAGGAAGTCGCAGGCGTCGAGGACGACCTCGCTGCCGCAGCCGATGATCCGCGAAAAGCCGATTCGCGACCCGGAGTGGATGAACGCGTCCGTCACGGAGCCCGACTGGGCGATGCCCGCGACGCCACCGCGGGGCAGCCACGGGTTGATGTCGCCGATGTAGGTCGCCGCATTCGTCGTCAGATCGACCATGCCCATGCAGTTCGGCCCGAGGAGGGCGATCCCGTGGCGGATCGCGATGTCCCGGACGTCGCGCTGCATCTGGGCCGCCGCCTCGCCACCCTCGACGACACCGCCGCCGGGGATGATCACGCTCGGGACGCCGGCCTGGGCGGCCTCCTCCGTCACGGCGGCGGCGCGCAACGGGTTGAGCGCGACGAGGACGGTGTCCGGGATCTCCGGCAACGCGTCGAGCGAGGGATAGCACGGCTGGCCGTCGAGCTCGTCGTAGCGCGGGTTGACGAAGTGGCAGCGTGTCGCGCTCTTCATGACGGCCAGGTTGTGCTGGACGGTCTGCGCGATGCCGCTCCTCGGCGAGGCGCCCACGACGGCGATGGAGCGAGGGGCGAACAGGGGTCGCAGGTCGATCGTCCGCGGCGTCGACGGGGCGGGCGCGGCGACCTCGCCCGCCTCGGCGCCCGCGCCTGCCCTCACCCGACGACCCTCGACACGCCCCGCTTCTCCATCGCCCGGGCGACGATCAGCCGCTGGATCTCCGACGTCCCCTCCCAGATCCGGTCGACCCGCAGCTCGCGAAAGAAGCGCTCGGCCGGGTACTCGCGCATGTAGCCCCGGCCGCCGAAGACCTGGACGACCCGGTCCGCGCACCGAAACGCCGCCTCCGATGCGAACAACTTGGCGAGCGACGCCTTCGCGTGGACGACCTTGGGGTCCGCGCCGGTGTCGGCGAGCCAGGCGGCCTCGCGCGTGAGCAGCCGCGCCGCGGACGCGTCGGCGGCCGAATCGGCCAGCGGGAACGAGACACCCTGGAAGTCGTAGATCCGCGCACCGAACTGGACCCGCCCGGTCGCCCACTCGACAGCCAGCGCGAGCAGGCGCTCCATCGCTCCGCTACAGCGCGCCCCAATATTGATCCGCTCCTCGACGAACCACTCGTTCGTCAGCGCGTCGGCCTCCCCCACCCCACCGAGGACCGCGGTCGCCGGC
>JANMPL010000584.1:0-2039 GCA_031369845.1 Chloroflexota bacterium | reverse complement strand
GCCCGCTGCCAGGCAAACACGTGGGCATAGACAGTGTCGACGAGCGTGCCGTCGAGATCGAAGATCAGTGCGCGCATGCACCACAGGATACGACCGCCGGACTGGCGGACTCCGGGCCCTAGCCCCGGAAGCGGCGGACTCCTTCGAGGACCACGTCCACGGTCGCCGGGGTGGTCATCGGCATACCGATCTGGAGGTGGCCGATCCCCTCGGCCGCCCATGCGGCGAGCCCGTCGGCGATGGCGCCCGCGTCGAGCGGCAGATGCGCGCCCTCCTGGGCGTCCGAGACATCCACACCGACGGTGAGCTCGAGCGTGGCCGGGTCGCGGCCCTCCGCGTCGCACGCGGCGAGAAGGTCGGCGTGGCGCTGGGCGTAGCGCTCGTCGGGCAGGCCGAACCAGGCCGTCTGCCAGGCGTCGGCGTGGCGCGCGGTGAGCCGCAACATCCGCTCGCCCTTTGCCGCGATGAGGATCGGCATCGACGGCCGGGGCGGTGGCGGCACGAGGACGGCATCCTCGACGTGGTTCCACGGCCCCTCGAACGTCAAACGCTCACCGCGGATGAGCGGGACGAGGATCTGGAGCGCCTCCTCGAAGCGCCCGACCCGGTGATCGAACGGATAGCCGAACGCCCGGTACTCGGGCTCGTGCCAGCCGCAGCCGAGCCCGAGGATCAGCCGGCCGCCGGCGACCTCGTCAGCCGTGGCTGCCATCTTCGCGAGCAGCCCGGCCGGCCTGAACGAGGTCGCAAGGACGAGCGTCCCGAGCTCAACTCGCTCCGTAACCGTCGCGAGCGCGCTCAGCAACGTCCATGCCTCGTGGTAGCCGACCTCGTTGCCGTCATCGGGCCGATAGAGGAAGTGGTCGCAGACCCACAGGCTGTCGATGCCGCCAGCCTCCGCCCGGCTCGCGAGCGCCGCGATCTCGGCCCACGTGCCGCCGGCACCGTCCTCCGGCGCCTGCGGCAGGACGAGGCCGACCTTCATCAGCGAGGACGCGGGCGCCACCTCAGACCGTCATCGAACGACCGAACGTGGTTTCGGTCTCGTGCGACCGTCCGTCGTCGATCGATGCGTACGCCTTCAGGATGATGTCGAGCACGTGGCGCGCGTGCTCCGCCGTGAGGACCGGCGTCGCTTCGCCGCGCAGGCAGCCGATGAAGTGGTTCACCCCGGCCTCCACCTCGGTACGACGCGCCCGAAGGGACGGGCCCGCACATCGTCCTTCCAGACGCCGGCGCGCATGTACACGTCGTCCTGGATGAGAGCCACCGCCTCCGCTTCATCTGCTGCCGGGACGAGGAACAACGCCGAGCTGAAGTCCTGGAACCCGCCCGCTTCGATCAGCCGCCCCTCGGTGATGAGCCGTGCGACACGAGTCAGGTGTTCGGGGCGGACAGCTGGCCGCTTCGCCGGTGCGTCGGCTGTATAGCTGACCTCGACGATGTAGATCGTCTCGACAGCGACCCCGTCCGGGATGCCCGTGTCGGTCATCGCTCCGTCTCCCTTCTGTTCGCCCGTCGCTTGGCCGCAGCCCGGAGATCCTCGGCCGTCAGGCCGACCGGACGCCCGTCACCGTCGACGAGCCGCCATCGAACACCGAGCGCTTCGTCGCGGCCATCGTCGATCTCCGCCACGAGTCGCCCGATCGCAAGGTCGACAGCCTTCGCCTCCGCCGTCGACCGGAGAACCGCCACCAGCCGATCGGCGAGCGCGAGCCGGGGCGACGGTCGGCACGCCGCCGGTAAGGTCCTGGCGGACGATGCCTTCGGCGTCGCGGACGCCCGCATCGCCGAGCTGCTCGATGAGCCGGCGGGCCCGGCCGCGGTCGCGCGGGGTCAGCTCGGAGATCCAGCGGGCCTCCGGCGGCGGTTGCGGGGCGGCCTTCGCCTCTAATTTCGCTGACCGGGTGGGCGCGCCAGCGTCGGTGTCGCTCTTGCCGTCTCGAGTCTCGCCCTTCGCCTTGGCGGGCCGGGCATCGCGCTTCTTGAGGCGATCCGCCAGCGGGGACTCCGGGGCGGCGGCGCCGCGGGCTGTCTCG
>JANMPL010000126.1:0-2053 GCA_031369845.1 Chloroflexota bacterium | reverse complement strand
GTTGGGTTTGAGTTCGCGCGCGCCCGCGTACCAGCGACCATGCGCGTCGCGCTGGATCTCGCCCGACTTGACCTCGAAGACGAGGAAGCCCCGATCGGGATGGGCAAGCACGATGTCGGCCTCGCCATCGCGGAGGCCTCGCTCAGGCGCGGTCCGGCCGAGCCAGGCGACGTTCTGGAAGAGCCGGTAGTCGGGCGGCAGGGCGGCCCGAAGCCGGTCGAAGACGAGTCGTTCGGCAGCCTGGCCCTGGGTCAACGCGCGCTCCCCCGCCGGCGTGTTTGGGCTCCCTGCCACCGGCGTGTCGTACACCATAGATTGACTCGTCAAGTGTGGTGTATCCGGGCGCGAATCACAGCGTTCCCGGCTTGACCGATTGGCAGCATTGGTCATACCATCGATCGTACCGTGAGTGAGACCACCAGTCGGGCCCGCCTGCTTCGCGATGCTGTGGCGCCGTATTCCGCTACTGAGCCGGCTGCTGGGTTCGTCAAGCTATCGGTCAGTCTGCCGGCCGACATCGTCGAAGTCGTTCGCGCAACCGCCGCCGAGAGTGGGACCAGCGTCAGCGCGACGATCGCGGCTGCGCTGCGGCGAACGCTCGGCGACGCCGAGCAGGCACGCTTGGACGCCGCCCTGGCGGCGGATCACGACGAGGGCCTCGCCTGGGCTGCCGCGACCGCCCCCATCACCGCTGACTTGATAAACGAGCTCGAGTGGTAGGGATCGGCACCTCGCCTCCGAGCCTGGGGCCACATCGGGGGGACGTCCATGTCCTGGAATTCCCCGAGGTCGCCGGCCACGTCATCACGGGTCGGCATCCTGCGGTGATCGTGTCGTCGGATCGCCTGAACCGAGCGAGCGGCACGGTCCTCGTCTGCCCGATGACGTCGCGGATCCGTCACGACCCGGCCGACTACGTGCCGCCATACCTCGTGGTGGCTACCGCACGGGCGTCCGGGCTCGACCGCGACGGCTACGTCAAGGTCGACCAGCTCTTCACACGGCCGGTATCCGCGCTGGGCCCCCGGATCGGCCGATTGAATCCGGAGGCAATGGAGCGATTGGACTCGGCGCTCCGCTTCGTGCTCGCGGTATGACCCCAGGCACGCTCGGAGCCGGTGCTAGTTCACGTCACCGCTTCTCCTCCGGGGCCTCCATCCATGCGCTCGATCCATTCCCGTACCGCTCGTTCGAGCGCCGGCTTCTTGGCGGTCATAAGCGAGCGCCTTGATGTAGACGAGGCCCACGGCGGCGCGGGGCCACCGTGATCCTCGCCGCCCGGACACACCGCCGGCGACGATTCGAGGTAGTTCCAACCAAGCCGAATGATTTCGTTTGAGTGGAACTATCTCGATTCGGCCCTGGAGAAAAGGCCGAACCCTCAGCGTGCGAAATCGGACACGCTGACGCCTGGCCCTGGGAAGTCTCCATTGCGTGCGGGGACTGCGGGGACGGCGCCGACTGCGGCGACTAGGCCGCATACGGCCGACGACCGCCGACACAACCGGCTACCCTGCGGACTCGACCCGCCGCGACACAAGGGACCCGATGACCACTATCGCCAGCGTCCACTCGTTTCGCGGGGGAACGGGCAAGTCCAATACCACGGCCAACCTGTCGGCGCTGGTCGCCGCCCGCGGTCTGCGCGTCGGGGTCATCGACGCGGACATCCAGTCCCCGGGCATCCACGTCCTATTCGGCCTGGCCGGCGATGACGTCCACGCGTCGCTGAACGACTTCCTGTGGCATGACCGGCCGATACGCGAAGTCGCGATGGACGTCACCGAGCGAATTGGCCTGGCCGACGGCGGGCGGCTCTTCCTGATCCCGTCGAGCATGCAGCCGGGTGAGATCACCCGGGTCCTACGCGAGGGATACGACGCCCAGCGCCTGACCGGCGGCCTGCGCGATCTCGTCGGGCAGCTGGAGCTGGATGTCCTCTTCATCGACACCCATCCCGGCCTCAACGAGGAAACGCTCCTGTCCCTCGTAATCTCGGATGCGCTGCTCATCGTCATGCGGCCAGACAAGCAGGATTTCGAGGGGACCGGCA
>JANMPL010000109.1:0-14021 GCA_031369845.1 Chloroflexota bacterium | reverse complement strand
CGTTCTGGCGGCCGTCGTGTCCGCGTGGATCCTCAGTCCGTCCAGTGGCCGCGTCCTGCTGGTTGCGTTCGCCGGGTCCCTTCCGATCGCCGGGCTCATCGTCGGCCGGGGTGGGGGAGCGGACCGGCGGGAACGGGCGTGGCAGCTGCAGGCGATCGGCATCGCCGGGGTCGGCGTCGCCTGGATCTGGGCGCTCTTCGGCTGATCGCGGGGTGAAGCGGGTCCCGCCAGGCGGGCACGAACTTCCCAAATGACCAGGAACCCCTAACGCATCTCCGAACGCGTTCGTTTATCAGGGCGAACCGTTACAACGGAGGTATCCCCATCGTGAGCCCCACAGTCACCCGATTCCGCGCTCTGCTCGTGGCCATCGCGGTCCTCGCCCTCAGCGCCGGCGCCGCGCTCGCCGGCCATTCCGCCCTCACCACGCCGTCGGCTGCGGCCGATGGTCTCGAGCGTGCCGCCGAGGCCGCGGGCAAAACGGTGCCTGTCGCCGGCCCGCCGGCTGATGCGGCTCCTGACGAGGACGCCGACCAGGGCACCGACGAAGACGCCGACGAGAACGTCGAGGAGGACCAGCCGGCCGACGAGGCGCCCGTAGACGCACAAGCGGCGGAGCACCCCGATAACCACGGCAAGGCCGTTTCGGAAGCGGCCCAGGCGACGACGCCCGATGGCTTCGACAATCACGGCCAGTACGTGAAGACGATCGCCACCGACAACCACGGCCAGGACGTCGCTGCCGAGCACGCCCCTGCCGACGCGAGCAAGGGCAAACCCAGCCACTGACCCACGGAATCACAGAAGCCGGCACCGTCGGGTGCCGGCTTCCTGATGTTCGGGTCATTCGCCGGAGTCGCCGCTCCTCACCATTGCGATGGCGTTCTCGAGCTTCAACTTCGCGATCGTCAGGTACTTCGCGAGGTTCGCCCGATCCGTTTCCGGGATCGATCGGACGACGTCGGGTGCCCGGAGGACACCGACGAGTTCTTCGACGGCATCGGCGAGATCGTGTCGGGCCTGGACGAGGGAATCGTCCGTGAGGCTCGACGACGCGCGCTCCTGGCGCAGTCCCGTCCAGCCGGCGCGGCTGTCTTCGTCGTCGGGGGTGTCAACTGAGTGGCCGTTGCGGCCGCTCTCGGCGGGCAGCTCCTCGACTTCGACCCCGAGCTCCTCGACCGGCCGAGGCCTGGTCGGGCGGCCGTCGATCTTCTCGCGGAGCTTGACGAGCGAGAGCTCGCCACTGGCTACGCGAGCGGCCAGCCGGCGGCGCTTCTTCTCGTCCGTGACCTTCATGAGCTCGTACGCGTGGGACAACGTGTCTTTGCGCACAGACACCAGCTCCCGGATCTCCTCGGGGGCATCGGCGAGGCGGAGGCGATTCTCGAGATAGCCCTTGTCCTTGCCGAGCTTCTCCGCGAGTTTTCGGATGCTGTAGCCGTGCTCGCGGACCATTCGGTCGTACATGGATGCTTCTTCGAGCGGGGACAGGTCCTCGCGTTGGAGATTCTCGATGATCGAGATCTCGAGAGCCGTGTCGTCGTCGAGCTCCTCGACGAGTGCCGGGATCGTCGCGAGGCCGGCTTCCTTCGACGCCCGCCAGCGGCGCTCGCCTGCGACGAGCTGGTAGCGGTTGTTGCCGAGGGGCCGTACGAGAATCGGCTGAAGAACGCCGTGCTCCCGGATGGACGCCGACAATTCGTGGAGTGCGTCGGCGTCGAAGATCATCCGCGGCTGCTGGGGATTGGACTCGATCCGATCGACGGGGATGGTGCGAACCCCGACCATCCGCCCCGCGTTGTCGGACGAGATGAGGCTGATGATCGCCGGTGAGAGCTCGCGGTCTTCGGAAAGGCGGCGGGCGGCGGCGGCGCGGAAATCAAGCCTGGCCAAGGTCGATCACCTCCCGAGCAAGGTCGCGGTAGTTTCGGGCGGCGTCGGACTGGCCGGCGTACGTCGTGATTGGCCGCCCCGCGAGTGGCGCCTCACCAAGCTTCACGGTGTTGCGAATGATGCTGTTGAAGACGTGGTGGTCGCCCACCACGCGGAGCTCGTCGAGCATGTCCCGCGCAAGGTTCGTCCGGCCGTCGTAGAACGTCGGGAGCAGACCCAGGATCTTCAGGTCTCGGTTGAGCTTCATCCTGATCATGTTGATGACCTTGACGAGGTTGTTGAGGCCCTTCATCGCGTAATACTGGGTCTGGACCGGAATGATGACGTTATTCGCCGCGACGAGTCCGTTGACCGTGAGCAGACCGAGGTTCGGCGGGCAGTCGATCAGGACGTAGTCGTAGGGCTCGACGCGATCCTCGAGAGCATCACGGAGAACCTGCTCCCGGCCCAGTGCGGTGAACAGCTCGCCCTCGGTGCTCGCGAGGTCGATGTTGGCCGGCGCCACGTCGATGCCGGCGCTTTCAGTCGGGCGGATGATGTCGGTCAATGTCGCGCGGCCGTCAGCGAGGACGTCGGCCATCGAGCGTTCGACGGTGTTGAGATTGATTCCAAGGCCAGCCGTGAGATTCGCCTGCGGGTCCATGTCGACGCAGAGGATGCGATATCCCTCTTCCTCGAGCGCACCCGCGAGGTTGATTGCGGTCGTGGTCTTCCCGACGCCGCCCTTCTGATTCGCGATTGCGATCACATTCGTCACCGGGATATCACCTCGAACTCTGTGCGGACGGGCATTCGCGCGGCTGAGCCGCTGCGGAATTGACGCCATGCTACCCGACCAACGATGTGGTTGAACGTCGGGGTTATCCACACACTTTCGGAGTTGTTCACCGATTCTGTGGATAGTTCGCCGATTCCGCGAGCATCGCGCGCGATGGCTGGCGGCGCCATTTCGGCGTCGGAAACGGCTCGCGGCCGATCGATTGCGCCTCCGCGGGCTCTATCATGGCGGCTGTCCTTGCGCAAAGACGGCCAGCGGAGAGAAGCGTTGCCGACGAACGAAGAACGCATTGCGCGGTTGCAGGCGATGCGCGCCGAGTCCCTGCTCGGCGGCGGCGAAGACCGAATAGAACAGCAACACAGTCGCGGCAAGTTGACCGCGCGCGAACGTCTCGACCTCCTGCTCGATCCCGAGTCGTTCGTCGAGCTCGATGCGTTCGTTACCCATCGGTCTTCGGACTTCGGGCTCGAGGCTCAGATCGTGCTCGGCGATGGCGTAGTCACTGGCCACGGAACGATCGACGGCCGCCTGGTCTTCGTCTTCAGCCAGGACTTCACGGTGTTCGGCGGTTCTCTTTCCGAATCCTATGCAGAGAAGATCTGCAAGGTCATGGATCTTGCGATGAAGGTTGGTGCGCCGATCATCGGATTGAATGATTCGGGCGGCGCGCGCATCCAGGAGGGCGTGGTGTCGCTGGGCGGCTATGCCGACATCTTCCTACGCAATACGCTCGCGTCCGGGGTCGTGCCGCAGCTGTCGGTCGTTTTGGGTCCGTGCGCCGGCGGCGCCGTGTATTCGCCGGCCATCACCGATTTCATCGTGATGGTCGAGGAGACGAGCTACATGTTCGTCACCGGACCGAATGTCGTCCGTGCCGTGACTCACGAGGACGTTGATGCCGAGCGGCTCGGCGGCGCGACGGTTCATACGACGATCAGCGGCGTGGCCCACCTGGCGGCGAGAGACGAGGCAGAGGCGCTCGCCGTCATTCGCAGGATCCTCGGCTACCTGCCGCAGAACAACCTGTCGGATCCACCGCTCCAGCCGACGTCGGATCCGGCCAATCGCCGTGACGCCGCCCTGGACGCGATCGTCCCCGATGACCCCTCGAAGCCGTACGACATGCACGACGTCATTTCCGGCATCGTCGACGACCGCGACTTCCTCGAGATCCAGTCCGGCTGGGCGCAGAACATGATCGTCGGGTTCGCCCGACTCGGTGGCAGGAGTATCGGGATCGTCGCCCAACAACCGGCGGTGCTCGCAGGCGCTGTCGACATCGATGCCTCGACGAAAGCCGCTCGCTTCGTCCGCACCTGCGATTGCTTCAACGTGCCGCTCATAACGCTTGTAGATGTCCCCGGCTTCTTGCCGGGCGTCGGGCAGGAGCACGGCGGAATCATCCGCCACGGAGCGAAGTTGTTGTTCGCCTACTGCGAGGCGACGGTGCCGAAGCTGACGGTGATTACGCGCAAGGCATACGGCGGCGCGTATGACGTCATGAGCAGCAAGCACATCCGCGGCGATATGAATTTCGCCTGGCCGACGGCCGAGATCGCGGTCATGGGAATCGAGGGCGCGGTCAACATCATCTTCAAGGATCGAATCGCGGCGGCCGGCGACCCTGCCGCCGAGCGCGCCCAGCTCGTCGCGGACTACGAGGCCCAGTTCGCGAACCCCTACGTCGCGGCGGCGCGGGGGTATGTCGATGACGTCATCGTGCCGTCCGAGACGCGGCCACGGCTCATCGCGGCCCTCGAAATGCTCGCCGGCAAACGCGAAGCGAATCCGCGCAAGAAGCACGGCAACATCCCACTGTGACATCGGCCTCTCAGGCGCCCCGCCCTGAGGCGGCGTCTTTGCGCAAAGACGGCCGGCCACCGTTCGCCAGGGTCCTCATTGCAAATCGTGGCGAGATCGCCGTCCGCATCATCCGGGCGTGCCATGAGCTCGGCATCGAGGCGGTCGCCGTCTACAGCGACGCGGATGCCGGATCTGGTCACGTGCGGGCGGCGGACGTCGCGATCCGCATCGGGCCGGCGCCGGCCGCGGACAGCTATCTCCGGGCCGAAGCCATCATCGACGCCGCAATGAGCAGCGGCGCAGAAGCGATCCACCCGGGCTACGGATTCCTGTCGGAGCGAGCGTCCTTTGCCCGCGCGGTCGAGGCGGCCGGACTCGTCTTCGTCGGCCCGGACGGCGACACGATCGCGGCCCTTGGCGACAAGCTCGCGGCGCGCCGTCTGGCCACCGAAGCTGGCGTGCCGGTCGCCCCGGGAACCCTGGACGCTGCGGCGGTTGACCGGGCTGACGGCATCGACACCCTGATAGCCGAGGCCGAGCGCATCGGCTTCCCGTTGCTCGTCAAGGCCGCGGCCGGGGGTGGGGGACGGGGCATGCGTCGCGTCGTGTCGCGCGACGAGCTGCCGGCCGCGCTCGCCGCGGGTGCGGCCGAGGCACTCGCGGCATTCGGTGATGGGTCGGTCTATCTCGAGCGAGAAGTCCTGCCGGCCCGCCATATCGAGGTTCAGCTGATGGGCGACGCGGAGGGCACGATCGTCGCCGTCGGCGAGCGGGACTGCTCGATCCAGCGGCGCCACCAGAAGCTCGTGGAGGAGGCTCCGGCGCCCGGGCTGTCAGACGAGGAACGGCGGGAGCTTCACGCGATGGCCGTCCGATTGGGGCGCGCGGCCAGGCTGCGGAACGCGTCGACCGCGGAGTTCCTCTTCGACGAGTCGCGGCGGTTCTGGTTCCTCGAGGTGAACACCCGCCTCCAGGTGGAGCACGGTGTCACCGAGCTCGCCGCCGACATCGACCTCGTCCGCGAGCAGCTCCTCGTCGCCGCCGGCCGGCCGCTGTCGGCGCGGATCCTCGCCGCATCGCAGAACGCGGCGCGACCGACCCGTCACGCGATCGAGGTCCGCCTCTCAGCTGAGGATCCGGGCCGCGGCTTCGCGCCTGCGCCGGGTCGGATCGGTCGTTGGCGGATGCCGGCCGGACCGGGCGTCCGTGTCGACACCGCGGCGGAGGCAGGGGATCGGGTGCCGCCGGACTACGACCCGCTCGTCGCCAAGCTGCTTGTCGTCGACGTCGACCGGCCGAACGCCATCGCGCGCCTGGGCCAGGCCCTCGACGAGGCGGAGATCACCGGGATCCAGACGACCCTGCCGTTTCACCGCTTCGTGGCCGCCCACGAGGGCTTCCGGTCGGGCGAGCTGTCGACCGGGTGGGTGGCCGAGGAATGGGACGCCGCGGTGGGAGGGATCCGGCAGAAGGCACTCGAGACTGCCGTCGTGGCCGGCGCAACGGCGGCCGGCGGAGCCGCCCAGGCTCCCGAGGCGCCTCCACGTCCCACGGCAGACCTGCCGGACGGCTGGCGCCTGACCGCCCGCGAGGACGCCCTCGACCGGTGGCCCCGATGAGCGGTCTCCTGAGGGTCACCCCCGCGCCTGCCAGCCGCCTGCCCGGCGACGAGCCGCGCGACGTGGATGTGTCAGCGGCGGCGGTCGAGTCGCTGGGAGCCGGCCGCATGGTCGTCCACACCAACGACGGCGGCACCGTCCGTGCCCTTGTTGGCGAGGACCGCCGGGCGACCCTTGCCCACCCCAGAACGATCGAAGTAGTGGTTCGCGGCTGGCGGTTCGAGCTCGAGGTCGAGGACGCAGCCCGGGCAGACCTCCGAGCCCGGGCGACCCGAGCACGCTCCACCGAGGTGGGGAGCGGACCATTTGAGGTCCATGCCATGATCCCCGGGCGGGTCGCCGCGGTGGCCGTCGCGGTGGGCGACGCGGTCACGGTCGGCCAGACCCTCGTCGTCGTCGAGGCCATGAAGATGCAAAACGAGCTCCGCGCGCCACGGGACGGGGTCGTCGAGCGCCTCGCGGTCGGGGTGGGGGAGACGATCGATCTGGGCGACTTGCTCGTGGTCCTCGCATGACCGAGCCAGGCGACCCGGAGCGCGAGCGATGGCGCCGGACCACTCGGGCCAAGGCGATCGGCCAGGCGCCTGAGCGGCGGGAGCGCTTCGCCACCTCGTCCGACATCGAGGTCCAGGACATCTACACCTCGGCCGACCTCGACGCCCTCGGCTTCGACCCGGCACGCGATCTCGGACTGCCCGGCGAATTCCCCTTCACCCGCGGCGTCCAGCCGACGATGTACCGCTCGCGGTTCTGGACGATGCGCCAGTACGCGGGCTTCGCCACGGCCGAGGAGACGAACAAGCGCTTCCGCTACCTCCTCGAGCACGGCCAGACGGGTCTCTCGGTAGCCTTCGACCTCCCGACCCAGATGGGCTACGACTCCGACTCGCCCGAGGCCGCCGGCGAAGTCGGCCGCGTCGGCGTCCCGATCAGCTCCCTCGCTGACATGGAAGTCCTGCTCGACGGCTTGCCGCTCGACGAGGTGAGCACGTCCATGACGATCAACTCGACGGCGGCGATCCTTCTCGCCCTGTACGTCGCTGCGGCTGAAAAACGGGGCGTGGCCCGCGACCGGATCTCCGGGACGACCCAGAACGACATCCTCAAGGAGTACATCGCCCGGGGCACGTGGATCTACCCGCCCCGACCGTCGATGCGCCTTGTAACCGACATCTTCGAGTTCTGCGCCCGCGAGCTGCCCCGCTGGAACACGATCTCGATCTCCGGCTACCACATGCGGGAGGCGGGAGCGACCGCGGCCCAGGAGCTCGCCTTCACCCTCGCCGACGCCATCGCCTATTGCGACGCGGCGATCGCCCGCGGCCTGCCGATCGACGACTTCGCAGGCCGGCTGTCGTTCTTCTTCGCCGCTTGGTCGGAGCTGTTCGAGGAGGTCGCGAAGTTCCGAGCGGCCCGCCGGATGTGGGCCCGGATCGTGCGCGATCGATTCGGAGCGAAGAACGAGCGGTCGATGATGTGCCGTTTCCACGTCCAGACCGCCGGGTCGTCGCTGACCGCCCAGTCGATCGACAACAACGTCGTCCGGACGACGGTCCAGGCGCTATCGGCGGTTCTCGGCGGCGCCCAAAGCCTCCACACGAACGCCCGGGACGAGGCCCTCGCGCTCCCGACCGAGGAGAGCGCCCGGCTCGCGTTGAGGACCCAGCAGATCCTGGCCCACGAGAGCGGCGTCACCGACACCCCGGATCCGCTTGCCGGCTCGTACTTCGTCGAGAGCCTGACCACGCAGCTCGAGGAGGCCGCCCAGGGCTATCTCGACGAGATCGAGGCGATGGGCGGCACGCTGGCCGCGATCGAGGGCGGCTTCCAGCAACGGCAGATCCAGGAGTCGGCGTATCGGGTCCAGCAGGCGATCGAGCGCGGCGACCAGGTCGTTGTCGGAGTGAATCGCTTCCGCGACGACGCGGCCCTGAGCGTCGCGCCGGCGATCCAGCGGATCGATCCGGAGGGGGAGCGGCGCCAGATCGAGCGCGTTCGCCGGGTCCGGGCCGAGCGCGACCAGGCGGCCTGGGAGCGCAGCCTCGTGCGCCTCGAGGAGCACGCCCGAGGCGCGGAGAACCTCATGCCCGCGCTGATCGAGGCCGTCAAGGCGTATGCGACGGTCGGCGAGATCAGCGATCGCCTGCGGACGACCTGGGGCGAGCACCGCGAGCTGATCACAGTCTGAGTTACGCTCCACGCCATGCCCAGGCAACCACACGTGGACAAGGTCCCCGAACGAATCCGTAGCCTCGGCCGGATCCACCACGTGGCCGTCGTCGTCGAGCGGATGGACCCGGCGCTCGCGCTCTGGCGCGACTCGCTCGGGCTGGACTTGGAGGTCGTCGAGGAGATGGCCCACGATCGGGTCCGGATCGCGTTCTTGCCGGTCGGCGAATCGAAGATCGAGCTCGTCGAGCCGACCGACGACACGACGGGTGTCGCGAGATTCCTGGCGAAGGGCGGCGAGGGCGTCCACCACCTCTGTTTCGAGGTCGAGAACCTGGCCGAGACGCTCCTCCGGCTCGAGATCGACGGGATCGAGCTCATCGATACGGCCCCGCGGAAGGGCGCCGAGGGACCGGTCGCGTTCCTTCACCCGCGAAGCTGCCACGGCGTCCTCGTCGAGCTGATCGAGGCGCCGGGCGGCCCAGCCTGGGCGGCCCTCGGTTACTGAGTCGGCTTACGGGCGCAGATCGAGAAGAACAGCGGTAGCTCGCCCTTGACCGAGGGCGGCAGGCGCCAGGCCTTTTGCTCGTCCTCGACGAGGAACGCCAGCTTCCACTCGACGAACGGGTATTCGTGGAGCGACTCGATCCGGAGTCCCGCGTCGATCAGGGCCGTGACGATCTCGCCGAGCCCGTGGTCCCAGCCGTACTGCGTCGGGGTCGCGACCGCCGCTGACGGGTCCGCATACGAGCCCTCAACCGGGAACGCGAGGGGCTCACGATGCTCCCAGTACGGGTAGACGAGTCGCAGCTCACCAGGCTCGACGGCCTCGTCCTCGAACGCCTGGCCGACGGGGTGGATCTCGGTGATGTAGAAGATCCCGCCGGGACGAACGAAATGAGCCACGACCTCCGCCCAGCGGCGGATGTCGGGCAACCAGCCCAGAACGCCCCGCGAGGTGTAGACGACATCGAAGTCGCCCTCGAGAACCGACGGTAGGTCGTACATGTCGGCCCGGACGAACCTTGCCTCCAAGCCGATCTCGGCCGCCGTCGACCTGGCCAGCGTCAGGGCCGCCTCGCTGAAGTCGGCGCCCGTGACCCGCGCCCCGAGGCGCGCCCACGACAGCGTGTCGATCCCGAAGTGGCACTGGAGGTGGAGCAAGTCCTTGCCTTCGACCGGCCCGATCTCCTCGATCTCGTAGGGCCGCAGGCGGATCCCGCCCGCCTTGAACCCGTCGAGGTCGTAGAACTCGGACCGCTCGTGGATGGCCGTCCACTCGTCCCAAAGTGCGTTGTTCGCCCGGATCGGGTCCTCGTCGGCGCCTTGATCGCTCATGAGTCGGCGGTCAGAGCGCCCAGGCGAAGATCACGTCCTGCGAGCGATCGGCTGCCCGGGCGAACTGGACGATCTGCCCAGCCAGCTCGCGGATCCACGGCTTCTCTTCCCGCGGCAACTCGCCGAGGTCCTCCTCGACGAGATCGATCCAGCGGCCGGCCACGGCGTCGACGTCCTTGTCGGCCAGGCGGGCGATTGCGCCGAGCCAGGCCGGGTCGACCCGCTCGATCGACCGTTCGGCCAGCTGGCCGGGCCCCTCGAGCTCGCGCCGGGCATCGATGAAATCCGTGGGCGCCTCGGCCCCGGTAACCGACCGAACCGCTTCGGAGAAGAGGTCGAGCCAGGTCGGGTCCAGCCCTCCGCCGAGCGACAGGTGGGCGTCGAACCGCGACCGGTCGCTCAGCGCGGCCCAGTCGTCGACGGTGAGGACGAGCAGGATCTCGCGCGCATCGCCGGCGATCAGATCCATCAGCGCGCCCACGGCCGTTCCGATCAGCCGCGGTAGCCGGCGGCGCGGAGGAGCGCCGGCAGCTCGGTCGGGGAGCCGGCGACGCGGATACCTGCCGCCTCGAGCGCCGAGACCTTCGTTGCGGCCGTCCCGCGGCCGCCCGAGATGATCGCCCCGGCGTGACCCATGCGCTTGCCCTCGGGTGCCGTTCGGCCGGCGATGAAGGCCGCCATCGGCGTCGCCCGCAGATGCTCGCCAGCCCACGCCGCGGCCTCCTCCTCGGCCGCGCCGCCGATCTCGCCGATGAGGATGATCCCGTCGGTGTCCGGGTCGGCGCCGAAGAGCTTCAGCACGTCGAGGAACGTCGTCCCGATGACCGGATCGCCACCGATCCCGACGCACGTCGACTGGCCGAGCCCGGCGTCGCTCATCGCCTGGACCGCCTCGTAGGTCAGTGTCCCGGAGCGCGACACGACCCCGACGCGGCCCTCGCGATGGATCGAGCCCGGGATGATCCCGACCTTGGCACTCCCCGGTGACGTCGCGCCGGGGCAGTTCGGCCCGATGAGGCGGGCGCCGAGCGACCGGACGAGCTCGACCGCGGGAATCATGTCGAGGGCCGGGATCCCCTCGGTGATGCAGAAGATCGTGGCGATGCCGGCACTCGCCGCCTCCATGACCGCATCGGGCGCACCCGCCGCCGGGACGAAGATGCACGAGGTGTTCGCGCCGGTCTCGCGGACTGCCTCGGCGACGGTGTCGAAGACGGGGACGCGGCCGTCGAGCGCCTGCTGGCCGCCCTTGCCCGGGGTGACGCCGGCGACGATCGGCGTCCCGTACGCGGCCATTGCCCGGGAGTGGAACTCGCCCTCGCGGCCGGTGATCCCCTGGACGAGAAGCCGCGTCTCCGGACCGATGAGGATGCTCATGCCGGCGTCCCCGCCGCGCGGCTCGCGGCGACCGCCTTGGCAGCGGCCTCGTCGAGCGAGGCGGCGGTCTCGAAGCGCGCCTCGGCTAGCAGTGCCGCCGCCTCCGCCGCGTTCGTCCCTACGATCCGAACGACCATCGGGACGTCCCGCTCCTGCTGGGAACGCGCCTCGATCAGGCCGCGCGCGACCTCGTCGCCGCGAGTGATCCCGCCGAAGATATTGACGAGGATCGCGTTCACCTTCGGATCGGCGAGGATGATTCGCATCGCCGCCGCCACCTTGTCGGCCCGCGCCCCGCCGCCGATGTCGAGGAAGTTCGCGGGCTCGCCGCCGGCGCGCTTGACGAGGTCCATCGTCGTCATCGCGAGGCCCGCGCCGTTGACCATGCAGCCGATCGTGCCGTCGAGCTTGATGAACGTCAGGCCCGCCTCGCGGGCTTCCCGATCGGCCGGGTCCTCCTCGTCGGGATCGCGCAGCGGCTCGAGCTCTGGGTGGCGGGGGAGGGCGGAGTCGTCGAGGGTGATCTTGGCGTCGAGGCAGACGAGCCGTTCGACTTCGACGCCATCGGCGCCCGTCTCCCGAACGATCGCGAGCGGGTTGATCTCGACGAGGTCGGCGTCATATGCCCGCATCGTCTTGACGAGACCCTTCGCGATCCCGACCGCCGTCTTGAGATGCGCGCCCAGGCCCATCGCGAACGCCAGTTCCCGTGCCTGGAAGTCGAGGAGGCCGAGCGACGGGTGGGCGTGGAACGTGACGATGGCCTCCGGCCGTTCCTCGGCAACCTGCTCGATCTCCACGCCGCCCTCGGACGAGCCCATGAGCAGGATCCGACGGGCCGCTCGGTCGAGGACGGCCGACAGGTAGAACTCCTTGACGATGTCGGCGGCGGGGCCGACGAGCACCTTCCGGACGGTGATGCCCTTGATGTCCATGCCGAGGATCGCGTCGGCGACCGCGGCCGCCTCGTCCGCCGAGCCCGCGAGCTTCACCCCGCCGGCCTTGCCGCGACCGCCGACGAGGACCTGGGCCTTGATGACGACCTGGCTTGCCCCGGCATTGAGGAACCGCTCGGCGGCGACCCTGGCCTCGTCCGACGAGCGAGCGACCTCCCACTCCGGCACCGGCAGGCCCTGGGCGACAAGCAGCGTCTTGGCGTCGGCTTCCTGGATCTTCACGCGCGGCAGGCTCCTGCGGTGAGGGTGCTGGTGAGCGGGAAGGGATGGTACCGCGTCGGGCGGGCCATTTCGCACGGTCCTCACCCCGCGAAAGGACCTTGTCTCGGGCTAGAATGCCGCCATGCCCCACCGAGTCACCCTGATCCCCGGCGACGGCATCGGGCCGGAGCTGGCGGAGGCGACCCGCCGCGTCCTCGACGCGACCGGCGTCGAGTTCGAGTGGGAGACGGTGGACGCCGGCGAGGCCGTCATCGCGGAGTACGGGACGCCCCTCCCGGAGCACGTTCTCGAGTCGATCAGGCGCAACAAGGTCGCCCTCAAGGGCCCGATCACGACCCCGATCGGCGTGGGCTTCCGCAGCGTCAACGTGACGCTCCGCCAAGCGCTCGGGCTCTACGCCAATCTCCGCCCAGCGCGCTCGATCAAGGGCCTCCAGACGCGGTACGAGAACGTCGACCTCGTCATCGTCCGCGAGAACACCGAGGACCTCTACGCCGGCATCGAGCACATGGTCACCCCGGACGCCGCGGAGAGCATCAAGATCATCACCCGGGTCGCCTCCGAGCGGATCGCCCGGTTCGCCTTCGACTACGCGGTCGCGAACGGCCGCCGGAAGGTAACGGCGGTCCACAAGGCGAACATCATGAAGCTGTCGGACGGCCTGTTCCTCGAGAGCTGCCGGACGGTCGCCGCCGACTTCGACGGCCAGATCGAGTTCGAGGACCGGATCGTCGACAACATGTGCATGCAGCTGGTCCAGAAGCCGGACCTCTACGACGTCCTCGTCCTGCCAAACCTCTACGGCGACATCGTCTCGGACCTTGCCGCTGGACTCGTTGGCGGGCTGGGCGTCGCGCCCGGCGCGAACATCGGCGCAGAGGCGGCCGTCTTCGAGCCGGTCCACGGTTCGGCCCCGAAATATGCCGGCCAGGACAAGGCCAACCCGACAGCGCTCATCCTGTCGGGCGCGCTGATGCTCCGCCATCTCGGCCACCCGGAGGTCGCCGATCACATCGAACACGCGCTACGCGATGTGATCGCGGCGGGCGAGACCGTGACGTACGACCTGGGCGGGACGGCCGGGACACGGGCCTTCGCCGACGCGATCATTGCCCGGCTCGCCGACGTTCCGCTCGCCCGCGCATGACGGCCATTCGCACGCCGGCCAAGCCCGCCGGCACGGCTCCACCCGGGCTCGGACGAACTGCCCGCCGCGATGCCTGGTGGCTGGCGCCCGCCATCCAGGCCACGGTGTTCACGATCTGCGCTGGGTACCTATTCGTGAGCGGCATCCTCCTCACACCGCTATTCGCGACACCGTACGAGAGCGCCGGCTACCTCTCGCCGCTCTTCTCGCCCCACATCAAGCCGAACTGGCTGCCGACCTGGATCAGTCCCGGTCTGCTGATCCTGTGGATCCCACTCGGGTTCCGGGCGACCTGCTACTACTACCGCAAGGCCTACTACCGCTTCTATTTCGCCGATCCGCCGGGATGTGCCGTTGGCGAGCCGACGGTCCATCGCCGCTACAAGTTGGAAGCGGCCTTCCCATTCATCCTCCAGAACCTCCATCGCTACTTCCTCTATCTCGCGTTCTTCCCGCTGTTCTTCCTCTGGGCCGACATCCTGCCCGCCGTGTTCCACGACGGCCGGGTGAGGCTCGGGCTGGGCGGGCTCATCCTCCTCGTCAACGTGGTCCTGTTGACCGGGTACTCCCTGTCATGCCACTCGCTCCGCCACATCATCGGCGGGCGGATGGACTGCTTCTCGTGCACGCGGCGGCAACAGGTCCGCTACACGCTCTGGCAGCGGCTCACGTCACTCAACCGCCACCACATGGCGTGGGCGTGGGCGAGTCTCCTGTCG
>JANMPL010000105.1:0-3145 GCA_031369845.1 Chloroflexota bacterium | reverse complement strand
GCGGCGATCATCGAAGCCTTGATGTCGGCGATCGGGATCGGTCCGCTGGCCCAAAGACCCTCCAGGGCACTCGCGCCCACGTCCGCCGATGGTGCCGCCGACTCAGGGGACCCGGTGGGGCTGAGGGATGATGTCGCCGCGGTTGGGCTGGCACTGAGGGATGATGTCGCCGCGGTCGAACACCCAACGAGGGTGACCGACAAGGCCAAGAACAACCGGGCGGTTCGCATCGGTGCCTCCGACTACTCTGCCATCGACGGTGTGGGCAGAGGCTACGCCTTTCGGGTCCAGGGATCGTTGGCAGTCAAGCAGTAGCGTTCCGCTTTCGAAAATTGCGGGGTATCTGAGGGGTACACAGCCGCCCTCCAAGGAAGCGGGTAGGGGCGTCGGGCGGGCGATAGACTTCCGGCATGTCCATCTCGACCGCTGACGCGCCGCTCCTCCGCCATACCAATGACGAACTGGCGCGGCCCCTGCCCGCCGCGATCCGCGACGCTCGCGCCGAGCTCCCGGCGATCGTCGCCGACATCCTGGCGATCCCGGAGTCCGCGCTCGGGCGTGACTGGGCCTGGACCGGCGGCGGCGAGGAGGAAGTCAGGTACGGGATCTACCGGCTCCACGAGCTCTTCGAGCGGGCGGAGGTCGAGGCAACGCGCCAGCTGCGAACCTCCGGTCGCGACGGCGGCCTGGCGGCGGCCATCATCGGCCCGGCCAACGCGGCCCGTTGGGACCTCCACGGGCTGCTCGCTCCACTTTCGGGGGCTGAGATCGACGCCGATCCGGGCGGCGGCGAGTGGTCGATCAGGCAGACGCTCGGTCACATCGTCAACGGCCAGCGGGCGTACGGCTGGGCGACCGCGTGGTGGCAGGACCAAGGGTTCGCGCTCGACGATCCAGATCTTCCGCCGAAAGTCGCCGACGAGGTCTTCGCCGAGCTGCCGGACGAGGAGACGACGGAGCAGGAGGGAACGCTCGACGAGATACGGACGCGGCTCGACGCGATCGTCGATCTTTCCGGGGAGCGGCTGGCAGGCCTGCCGGCGGATCGGCTGGGTCACGGTTCCCGCTGGTCCGGGTTTGCCGTCCCGGTCGGGTTCCGCCTCGGCCGCTGGTCGAGTCACATCCGCGAGCACACGATCCAGGTCGAGAAGACCCTCGTCATGCTGGGTCGAGTCCCGACAGAGCCGGAGCGACTCGCTCGCCTGACACTCGCGGCCTACGGTCGGGCCGAAGCGGTCGTGTTCGGCCAGCCCGATGCCGACAGCGCCGCGGGCATCATTCGGGCGGCCGTCGGCGAGGCCCGCGGCACCATTGCTGATGCCCGCCGCGCGGCCGAGGCGTGACAGCGGCTGACGATGGGGGACAGCTCGGCCTGACTCGGCTGGGCAACGTTACGAACGGCGACGCGCCCAGGCCGCCCGGTGCCTGCCGGGTCCTGATGATCGGCGACATGATCGGCAAGCCGGGCCGGGTCGCGGTCGAGCAACTCCTCCCGGAGCTGCGCGATGCCCGTCAGATCGACTTCGTCACGGCGAACGGCGAGAACGTCGCCGGCGGCATGGGCCTCACCCCCTCGACCGCCGATGCGATCCTGGCATCGGGCGTCGACGTCATCACGTCCGGCAACCACATCTGGGACAAGCGCGAGATCTATCCCTACCTGGAGTCGTCGGATCGCGTGCTGCGGCCGCTCAACTACGGCACGAACGGCGTTCCCGGTCGCGGCTGGGGGACGTACCACGCGGCCGACGGGACGGAGATCGCGGTCCTGAACTTCCAGGGTCGGACGTACATGCAGCAGATCGAGAACCCGTTCACCGACGCCGACCGACTGCTCGACCAGTCGTCGGAGCCGCTGCCGCGCGTCCGCATCGTGGACTTTCACTGCGAGCTCACGTCAGAGAAGAACGCGTTCGGGCTGCATCTCGACGGTCGCGTGTCGGCGGTTGTGGGCACGCATACCCATGTCGTGACCGGCGACGAGCGGATCTTGCCTGGCGGGACCGCCTACCAGACGGATCTCGGGATGACGGGCCCGATCTGGAGCGTCATCGGCTTTGACCCGAAAACGGTCCTGCCCAGGTTCATCAACGCCCTCCCGACGCGATTCGAGGTCGGCGAAGGCCCGGTCGTGTTCAACGCCGCCCAGATCGACATCGATAAGACGACGGGTCGAGCGCTGGCGATCGAGCGAATCCAGCGCCTCGTCGAGGTTTAGTGGACCCGCCGCGACGGAAGAGCCGGCACGCCGCGGAGCCTTCGCCAATCGCCGGCGGGGGGACGTCGATCGTCGATCTCCACACTCATACGACCCGCTCCGACGGCGTCCTAGAACCCATTGTTCTCGTTCGCGACGTCGCAGCGCTGGGCGTCCGCCAGCTGGCCATCACCGACCACGACTCACTCGCCGCGTACCGCGAACTCAGCGCGTCGCCCGGCTCCGTGCCGTCAGACCTTGAGCTCATTCCCGGCGTCGAGATCAACGCGATTTCTCGCGACATCCCGCTGCTCGACGGCGAGCTCCACATCCTCGGGTTCGGGATGGACCCGGCCGATGAAGCCTTCGAGGCCGCGCTCGCCGCGCAGCGGGCGTCACGCCGGCGGCGGTTCGAGAGGACGGTCGCGCGCCTCGCCGAAGTCGGGATGCCGATCGACGCCCAAGTCGCCGACATCGACCTCGCCCGCGACGATGCGCTCGGCCGGCCGACGATCGCGCGGGCGCTGATCGCCGCCGGTCAGGCGACGAGTGTCGAGGACGCGTTCCGGCGGCTGATCGGATGGGGCGGGCCGGCGTACGTGCCGCGCGAGGGTCTCGGGCCGGTCGCGGCGATCGAGGCGATCACCGCCGCCGGCGGGTTGCCCGTGCTCGCCCACTTCTCCGAGGCTCCGGGCCAGCTCGGGCTGCTGCGAGAGTTGCGTGACGCCGGCCTCCGCGGCCTCGAGGTGTATTACCGCACCTTCAGCCCGGACACGGTCGCGCTCGTCGCAGATGTCGCGAAGAGGCTCGCGTTCATCGCCACGGGCGGCTCCGACTACCATGGCGACCTCATGACGTACGCCGAGGCACATGCGACGCTCAACGTGCCGCCGTCGGTTGCCGAGGCGACGAGATAGCTCGCGGCAGCGGGCCTTCGGCGGCGGCGGC
>JANMPL010000104.1:0-3529 GCA_031369845.1 Chloroflexota bacterium | reverse complement strand
GCGGAGCACACTGGTCGCCGGCGTTCGACCAACCCAGCGAGGAGCGGACCAATGGGGATCTTCGACCGGAACAAGAACAAGGCCGGGGAATCGACGGACGAGCAGGCGCTCGCCCGCTACAGGTACATGCTGGCCACGGCGCCACCCGAGGAGATCGAGCGCGCCCACGAGGAAGCGTTCGCAGCGCTCACGCCGGAGCAGCGCCGCCAGGCGCTCCAGGCGCTCGCCGAGCATATCCCGCCGGGCGAGATCCGCGGCGACGATCCGGCCTCGCTCGCTCGCGCCGTGACCCGGGCGGAGGTGCGCCAGCCCGGGACGATCGAGCGCGCCTGGGGCGGGAACGCCGGCTTCGGTCTTGGCAGCTGGTTCATGACGACCCTCGCCGCGAGCTTCATCGGGACCGCGATCGCCCAGTCGTTCTTCGACAACGACCCGGGGTTGAGCGGCGATCAGGGTTCGGCCGGAGACTCCGGCTCGAACGACTCCGGGACCGAATCGGTCGAAGGCGACGCGACGGACACGGCCGACGCGGGGTTCGACGACGGCGGTGACTTTGGCGGCGGCGGTGACTTTGGCGGCGGTGACTTCGGGGGCTTCTAGCGGCCTGGCCATGAGGCCCGATCGCATCCAGGGAGGTAGTCGAGTGCGCGTCTCGAGTGTCGGTGTTGGTCGGCGGGCGCTTGACATTGGCGGCTATCGTTCCAAAGGATGAAAACGTCAAGCGTTATCGTTAATCCTGTCCGGTTGGCGCCGCGATCGGCGGTATTCCGGGCGGGCCGGCGGCCGTTCGGGTGATCGGCGCGGCCATGCCGTTGGACGCCCCCGCGGTCGCTCGGTTGTCCACCGGCGGCCAGTTCCAGACCGTCTTCGGCCGACAGCTCGTCGGTGAGCTGAAACACTTCGCCCACCGGCCCTACCTGGTCGTCACCATGGCGGATCTCTGGCCTGGATTCGAGCAGGAGTTCGGCCCGGACCTGGCGGGCGTCTACTTCGCGGACACGCTCGATCTCGACGAGCTCGAGGCGGACATGGGGCGGCAGCCGCCGTTCGCCAGCGTCATCGGCCTCGGCGGAGGCAGGGCGATGGACGTCGCGAAGTTCTTCGCCTGGAGCAGGGGAACGCCGCTCTTCCAGGTGCCGACCGCGATGACGACGAATGCCCCGTTCGCCCATCGGGCGGCCCTGCGCCACGGCGGCACATTCGTGCCCCTGGGCTGGGCCGTGCCGGAGGCTGTCTACATCGATTACGACGTCATCCGTTCCGCGCCGCCGCTCCTCAACCGGAGCGGCATCGGCGACGTCCTCTGCTATCACACAGCGCAGTTCGACTGGAAGCTCGCCCGCGATGCAGGCAGGGAGGATCGCCGATGGCCGTATGACCAGCGCCTGGTGGATGAGGCGAGCGGGCAGCTCGAGCAGGTCCTCGCCGAACTGGACGAGATCCGGGAGGTCTCGGACCGCGGCATCCGGACTCTGATGCTGGCCCACCGCTGGGGTGGTGCCGCGTTCCACGACGCCGGCTGGAATACACGGCATATGAACGGCGTCGACCATTGCTACCTCTACGGCCTGGAAGCTGTGACCGGTCGTCATTTCATCCATGGCCAGGCCGTGGGTTTTGGTACGTACTTCGGGGCCGTCTTGCAGGACAATGACCCGGAGATGGTGCTCTCGTCGTTGTGGCGGACCGGCTTGGACATCCGGCCCGAAGCGATGGGAACAAGCTGGGAGGACGCCGCGACGGCAATGCGCGGGCTGGCCGAATACGTCCGCAATGCGGGCCTCGAGTACACGATCGCCGACGCTCGTCCGGTCACCGATGATGTGGTGGAGCACATCCGGGACCGGATCTATGCCACCTTCGGAGCGTGGCAGCAGTAATGCCTTCGGGCACGAGGAGGAGGGTTCATCTGATGCAGTCCGGCAACCGGATCTCGGGTTTGATGCGAATCGGGGCGGTCGCCTTCTCGGTGGCCATCATCGCCGCAGCGTGCGGCACAACCGCTTCACCGGCACCTGCCGGCAGCAGCGGTGGCAGCACCTCGCAGGCGCCAGCGGGCAGCGCGAGCAGCGGCACCGGCGGGACAACGCACGTTGCCATCGTGAACAAGGACATGACCGATGACGAGATCAAGGCTGCAATCGCGGCGGAGGGGTCGGTCGTCGTCGGCAACTGGACGTACACGGCGAACGACGAGCTCGTCAACCAATTCCAGAAATACGTGAAGGACACGTATGGCGCCGACGTCAAGCTCACCTACGAGGGTACCCAGCAGCCGAGCACGTATCTGACGAAACTGGCGGCCGCAAAGGGCGGCGGCAACCCGGCGCCCTACGACGTGATCGCCGTCGAGGAGAACTACTGGGCCGACGCCGTGGACCAGGACCTCGTCGACGAGGTCTTCCCGTCCGGCCTCATTCCCAACGCGGCGATGGTGCTCGACATCTTCAAGCACGACCCGACCACGATCGCGTTCCAGTCGACCGCGTTCCCCGGCATCGTGTACAGCAAGTCGCGGGCGGGCTGGATGAAGACGCTCAAGGACCTCGCCGATCCGCGGCTCAAGGGCAAGGTGGTCCTGCCTCCAGCCGGTGACATCACGAACGGCGGCCTGTTCCTCGGCCTCGCGTCCGAGCTCGGCAAGGACTACAAGGACGCGGCCCAGATGAAAGAGGTCGTCGACTGGGTGATGACGAACGTCTCCCCGAACGTCCTCAAGATCACGCCGGACTCCGCGGAGATGCAGCAGCTCCTCCGGAGCGGTGCTGCGGATGCATTCAGCTTCTGGAACAGCCTTGCCCGGCTCGAGTACTTCGGCGGCAACACGGACGCGGCCCTGCTCGTTCCGTCGGCGGTCTTCCCGGTGAACGGTTACCTGTGGGTTCCGAAGGGTGCTCCGCATCCCGTGCTCGCCCAGGTGTTCATCAACTGGCGCCTTGCCAAGGACGTCCAATTCCCGAACGCGTGGCCGATCGACCACGGTCCGTGGAGCGAGCTCAGCGAGGGCTTCCTGGGCCCCGACTACGTCGACCAGGTCCCGGACTGGTTCGCAGCCGACTACTTCAGCTACTTCCCGAATCTCGACCAGATCCAGGCGTTCAAGTCGGTCGACTGGAAGGCCTACAACGCGGCCCAGAAGGAGTGGCAGGACTACTACGCCTCGAAGCTCGGGCAGTAGACCTACAGTGGCCCGCGTCCCCGCCCGCTTCGAGCGCGGCGGGGACGCCCCATGTTGGTGCACCATGAGCCGACGATGGCCGAGCCCCTGAGCCTGCCGCTCATGTCGAGCGCGGTCGAGGTCAGCCGACGCGAGCGGAAGCGCCGGCTGATCGGCCTCGCGCTCGTGGCCCCGGCGATGCTCCTCGTCGTCGCGTTCCTCTACTACCCCTTGACGTTCATCATCCAGATGAGCTTCACGGTCGGGTCGTCGTTCCTCTCGCCGAAAGGCCCGGAGTACACGACCCTGAACTACGATGCGATGTTCTCGCGGTACCTCCCGAACGTCCTCGTCACGCTCCAGCTCGCCGGC
>JANMPL010000098.1:0-2584 GCA_031369845.1 Chloroflexota bacterium | reverse complement strand
CCGCAGAGTTCGACCTGACCCACGTCGTCAAACCGGGCCGGAACAGGCTGACACTCCGGGTCGTGAAGTGGTCGGATGCGACGTACATCGAGGATCAGGACCAGTGGTGGCATGGCGGGATCACCAGATCGGTCTACGTCTATTCGACGGGGCGCGTCCACCTGGCCGACGTCCGGGCGATCGGCGGACTGGCCGACGATCTCCGGACAGGCACCCTGGAGCTCGACGTGCGGGTCGGGTTCGCCGGCATCGATCCGGAGGAAGGCTGGACCGTCGAGGCTCGACTCGCGAGCGACGGGTCCGACGTTGACCTTCGGGCCGATGCCCCCGGCCGAAAACGACTCGAATGGTTCTGGCAGGGGCCCGAGGGCGACCTGATCGTCAACCACACGATCCTTGGCGACGAGGGGCTTGCTGAGCCGCAGGCCTGGGCGGACCTGTATCGACGGCTCCAGCCGCCGCGCGAAGGTTTGGTCTCGTGGCGGGTCGAGGTGCCGGACGTCGAGCCGTGGTCGGCCGAGGTCCCGACGCTCTATCCCCTCTCGATCCGGCTCATGGCCCCATCCGGCGAGGTCGCCGAGGAGGTCGAGTTGCGGGTCGGCTTTCGCCGGATCGAGATCCGCGCCGTCGACCTGCTCGTGAACGGGCGGCGGGTTCTGTTCCGCGGCGTCAATCGCCACGACTTCGACCAGCACACCGGCCGGGTCGTTTCGGCGGAGTCGATGCGGGCCGACCTCGTCCAGATGAAGCAGTTCAACTTCAACGCCGTGCGGACCTCCCATTACCCCAACGACGCGGCGTTCCTCGACCTGACCGACGAGCTCGGGCTGTACGTGATCGAGGAGGCCGACATCGAATCTCATGCCTTCCAGAGCACGCTGTGCGACGACCCGCGGTACCTCGCCGCCTGGATGAGCCGCGTGTCGCGGATGGTCGAGCGAGACAAGAATCACCCGTCGGTAATCGCCTGGTCGCTGGGAAATGAGTCCGGCTACGGCGCGAACCACGACGCGGCGGCGGCGTGGGTCCGTCGCTACGACCCGTCCCGCCCCCTGCATTACGAGGGCGCAATCCGATTCGACTGGACGAGCGACCAGGGCGTCAGCGATCTCACCTGTCCGATGTACCCGCAGCTCGCGTCGATCGTGGCCCACGCGACGTCCGGCCGGCAGCGGCACCCGCTGATCATGTGCGAGTACTCCCACGCGATGGGCAACAGCAACGGGACCCTGGCCGAGCACTGGGACGCGATCGAGACTACACCGGGGCTCCAGGGCGGTTTCATCTGGGAGTGGTGGGATCACGGCCTCGTCCAGACCCTGCCCGACGGATCGCAGCGGTGGGCGTACGGCGGCGACTTCGGCGACGAGCCCAACGACGGCAACTTCTGCTGCGACGGCCTGGTCTGGCCGGACCGCCGGCCGAAGCCCGCTCTGTTCGAGCACAAGCAGCTCGGTGCACCGGTCCGGATCGCGTTGCACCGGTCAGCCGATGGGCGGCCCGGCCGACTGGAGATCCGGAACCGACAGGGATTCCGCAACCTGGGCTGGCTGCGGGCGACCTGGGAGCTGGCGCGGGGCGGTGACAGGGTCGAGGGCGGCGAGCTGGAGCTGCCCCCGGTGGCGGCCAGCGAGACGGCGATCGTCGATCTTCCGGGGCCGGCGGCGTCAGCTGCCTCGTCCGACGGAGGCGAGACGTGGCTGACGGTCCGATTCCTCACCCGCGACGCCCAGGCGTGGGCGCCGGCCGGTTTCGAGGTCGGCTGGGGGCAGGTCCAGTTGACAGGCGGAGATGATCGGAGAGTTGGCGATGTGGTCGCGGATCCAGGGCCGGTCGACGACGCCGGCAACCTCGTCCACGAGCTGCTCGCTGCCGCGCCGACCCTTGCGCTGTGGCGGGCACCGACCGACAACGACACGTACGGAGGGATCGCGGCGCCGTGGGCCGACGCGGGCCTCGCCGAACTCTCGCGGACCGTCACCGAGATCGAGCGCGGCGAGGGAACCGCAGCCGTCCGCAGCGAGTACCGGACCGCGGCGGATATCGTCGTCGCGCACGAGCAGCGGTTCACGAACCTGGCCGGCGGCGCGACGCTCGTCGAGGAGACCGTCGAGATCCCCGCCGAGCTGGCCGACGTGGCGCGAGTCGGGACCGTCCTCGAGACCGTGCCCAGCCTGGAGCTCCTCGAGTGGTTTGGCAGCGGCCCGCAGGAGACGTACCCGGATCGGAAGCGCGGCGCGCTCATCGGCCGGTTCTCATCGACCGTGACCGGCCAGCACGTGCCGTACATCCGGCCGCAGGAGAACGGCGGCCACGCGGATGTTCGCTGGCTGGAGCTCCGCGACGCCGGGGGCCGCGGTTTCCGGATCGTCCTCGATCGGCCGCGCCAGGTGTCCGCGACGCACTTCCGGGCGGCCGACCTGGCGGCCGCGACGCACGATGGCGACCTCGTGCCGCGGCCCGAAACGATCATCCACCTCGATGACGCCCACCGCGGCGTCGGCACCGCGAGCTGCGGTCCGGACACGCTGCCGAGGTACCTCGTCGGCCCCGGCATGTACAGTTGGTCGTGGACGATCGAGCC
>JANMPL010000024.1:0-2134 GCA_031369845.1 Chloroflexota bacterium | reverse complement strand
GGTCGACCTGGCCGGCGGCGACCCAGACCTCATGGTCGAGTCGATCGGGCGGCTGACGACGTTCGAGGACCGGACTGCCGTCCTGCCCGGTCACGGCCAGGGGACGACGATCGGGCGCGAGCGGGCCTGGATGGAGCTCGTCCGGGACGGTCGGCGGCTGTTCGCCTAGGGGCCGTTGACGAAGCCGGTGGTATCGACCACCTCGAACATGGAGCCGATGATCCCGTGGAGGTCGTGGAGATCGTCGTCGTCCCAGCGCGGATCGGGGGCGCCGGAGACGTAGTACGCGGAGCCGTTGTCGGCGAGGATCATCCCGTACCGCTTGAGGGCGCGGAGGATGACCCGCGACTGGGGGCCGTAGCCGCTGATGTCGACGCTCGCCTTGAGTCGCAGGCGGAGGCCCATCGGTGGGTACGACGCACCGGTCAGCGAGCTCGCGTCGTGGCGGGCGGGGTAGATGTGCGCCTTGCGGGTCTCCGGGACCGTGAACCGGAGCGCATGGGCGATGATCCCGGCGGCAACTTCGTCGTAGCGAGCGAGGCCCGGGTAGATCGGCAGGCCCGCCGCGTCGGCTGACGTCCAGCCGTTGGGCCGGAGGGCATTCGAGCGAAGGTCGAAGATCGCGCCCGAGCCTGCTTTCCACCCGCTTGTGCCCTTCTGGGCTGCGAACAGCTCCCAGAGCCGACACGCGTCGGTGTCGATCATGAGGATGTGACGGTCGCCGGCAGCTCCGGCGCCCTCGATCTTGGGCGACGTGGGGATCGGGTAGGGTCCGGCATCCGACTCGCCCGGCCACGTGAACGTCACCGGGCTCCGCGGAGTTATGGCGGTGACGGTGTTGATCGGGATGCCGTAGCCGGCGTAGGTCCCGAAGTCCGGGTGGACGAAGTTCGAGACGCCCATCCGGCTCATCAGCGTCGCTGAGTCGCTGCGAACAGGGAGTGCGTCGACTCGCCGGTTCCAGACGTTGGACGCGGGCAGGATCGTGCAGCTGCCGATGACGCCGCGGCCGGCCACGGTCGGGGTCTCCCGGGCAAGAGCCGCCCCGATCGACCCCGCGAGGAGGGCCGTCGCCAGGAGAAGGATCGCGAGGCCGCGCGAGCGGGACGGGAATCGGCCGGTCATGAGCCGAATCGTGCGCCACGAGGGCCGTCGGAGGCCCTGACCCGATGGTCCCGATCGATGACGGGGATCACCGCCTCAGGTCGCCGCCTCAACCCACCGCCTCGGGTCATCGCTTCAGAGCGGCTTGCGGAACGCGATCCCCATCCGGAACCGGCGGAAGCCAAGCGACTCGTAGACCCGGAACGCCCCCGAGAGGTTCTCCGCGTCGACACCGAGCGCGGCCTGCTCGAGCCCGCGGACGCGGAGCTCCCTGAGCGAATCCGCGATGAGTGCGCTGGCAAGGCCTCGCCGGCGCCACGGCCGCCGGACCGAGATGTGCTCGAGCCAGGCTCGACGGATGCCCAGCTTCTCGATCTCCTCGGCGAACACGAAGTTCATCACCGAGCCAGCGACCTGGTCGCCGTCCCAGGCGACCCGCCACATCGAGGTATCGATGCCCGGTGTCGAGAACAAGGCGACGAAGTCCTCCTCGGTCCGCTCGCCCGCATCCCAGTGATCGCGGAAGGCCTCCGCGTCAGCCTCCCAGATCCGCCGATGGTCGGCTTCGACGACTGGACGAACGTCGAGCCCTTCTGGCATGGGCGCGTCCGGGATGGGTTCCGCAAGGGAGCGGACCATCATGAAGCCGTACCGGACTTGCCGGTAGCCCTCGGCTTCGACCAGGGCGACCGCCCCTATCTGGGTCTCGCTCACCCACCTGGTGAGGGCGTGCGGCTGCGGCGCAGTCCATTCGTCGGCAACCTGGCGCGAGCGGGCCTCGACCCAATGGAGCAGGGCGCGACCGATGCCCCGTCGACGGTGGTCCGGCCGAACCCAGCCCTCGACCTCGTGTTGAACGACGCCTGCGCGGACCCGGGCCGTCCGGAGCGTGGCGCCGACAAGCGTGCCGTTGATCTCCGCGACGAGCATGTCTCGCGCCGGATCCAATCCGGCGTGGTGCTCCAGGTCGTTTCGAAAGTCCTCGACCGAAGGCAGGTCGTCGTCCTGATCGGCGAGGTTGGCTTCGACG
>JANMPL010000005.1:0-1772 GCA_031369845.1 Chloroflexota bacterium | reverse complement strand
ATCGGGTGCTCAAGGGCGCCAACTTCGCACCTCCCTGGATCGAGACCGACAACGAGGTTCGCGAGCTCCTAGCTCGACGCGATGCCATCGCGGAGCGGGCGGCGAGATCGTCGTCGTACGAGAGGGACCGGGCGGAGCTGCAGCGCATCGTGGAAGCCGCCAATCGGGCGATCATGCGGCTCAACCTCGAGGCCCCGACCGAACGCCAGCATCGGCGCCTGCTCGATCTCGAGCATGAACTCGAGGCCCTCGCCCGCGTCCACGACCCCGGCTGACGTCAGCCGACGAGCGCGTCGACCGCCTCGGCGAAGACTTCGGTGTGCCGGTCGACGTCGGCCGCCGTCGTGACCGGGCTCATGAGCGCCATGTTGTGGAATGGGGTCATGAGGACGCCGCGGTTCATGACGAACAGGTGGAGAAAGCGCTCGAGCGCGGAATCGGCATGGGCCGCCTGTTCGGCGCCGTCGCGGGGCAGCGTCGGCATGAAGTGGTATTCCGCCCGCGCCCCGAGCCGGGTCACGTGCCATGGCACGCCTCGTGACGCGATCACCTCGTTGACGCCGGCTTCCCAGCGCTCCGCGAGCGGGATCATCCGAGCGAAGGCCTCATCGGTCAGAACCTCACCGAGCGTAGCCCGGATCGCAGCCAACGAAAGGGCATACCCCGCCAGCGTCCCGCCGACCCCGCCGACGTCGGTACGCTCGGGCATCGTCGCCCGGACGCGCTCCGCGACTGACTCGGTCATGCCGTAGGTCCCCGCCGGGATCCCACCACCTATCGTCTTGCCGATGACGAGCATGTCGGGCTCGAGGCCGTCCCGAGCGGTCATCCCGCCGGGGCCGGCGCAGATCGTATGGGTCTCGTCGATGATGAGGATCGTGCCCGTTCGTCGGGTGATCTCGCGCAACGCATCGTGATAGCCCCGCTCCGGGAGGACGATCCCGACATTCGTCAGGGCCGGCTCGACCAGCACTGCCGCCACGTCCTCGTCGGCGAGGGCTCGCTCAAGCGCGGCGACGTCATTGAACGGCACGACGCGTGTCGTCAGCGCCGGATCGACCGGCGGCCCGACGCTGCCCTCGCTCGCGACGACCCGCCCGTCAGGGTCGAGCGTCGCGAACGTCTCGTCGACCGAGCCGTGGTAGCAGTGGTCGTGGACGACGATCTTGGATCGGCCGGTCGCCTGGCGGGCGAGACGGATCGAGAACCGATTTGCGTCGGTGGCGGTCATCGTGAACTGCCAGTACGGCAGCCCGAACCGTCGCCCGAGCTCCTCGCCCGCGACGATCGCGTCCTCGGTCGGCAGCATGTGGGTGATGCCGCGGCGCATCTGGCGCTCGACGGCGGCGATCGTGGGGGCGGGGCCATGGCCCGCCATCGCACCCGTGTCGCCGAGGCAGAAGTCGACGTACTCGTGGCCGTCGACGCATCGGAATCGGGCGCCCGACGCCTCGTCGACGAACAGCGGGAATGGCGACGCCCACTCGACCATCCAGTTCATCGGGACGCCGTCGAGGAGCGAGCGGCGGGCGCGCTAGTGCAGCGCTGCGGAGCGTGGGTGCGCAGTACGGAACCGCTGGTCCTCTTCCTCGCTCAGGGATGCCAGGCGGACGCGGTCGATCGAGGCGTGGGGCGGGCTGGCCATGACGGGATCATGCACTGCCGACGACGTGGATCGCGGCTCATCCCGCGCCGCGCGACGGCGCAGACCTGGGCCTCGGTCCCGTGCCCTACATGGCCAAATATGAGTGGGGGACGCTTATTTGGTTGTC
>JANMPL010000592.1:0-4702 GCA_031369845.1 Chloroflexota bacterium | reverse complement strand
CGTTTAGGGACGCGTAACACGCGACTACGCCGTCAGCGGGCGGCGGTCGCGCCTTCCAGCACTGTTTCGTAGTGACGCTCGTAGTCGTCGACCATCCGTCCGACGCTGAATCGCCGCTCCGCCTCCTGCCGGCAGACCCGGCGGTCGATCTCGCCGAGGCGCCCGATCGCTGCCGCCATCGAATCCACGTCGTCGACGACGAAGCCGGTCACGCCATCCTCGATCACCTCCGGCACGCTCGCCCGCCGCAGCCCGATGACCGGCGTGCCGCTCGCGAGGGCTTCGATCATGACTAGGCCGAACGGCTCGCTCCAGTCGATCGGAAAGAGGAGGGCATCGGCCTTCGACAGCAGCTCACGCTTCGCCGAGGCATCCGCCTCGCCGACGTAGCGGATCTGTTCGCCATCGATTCCCGGCTCCACATCGTTGAGGAAATGGGCGGCGTCGGCCGTGTCGACCTTGCCGGCCAGGAGGAGCCTCCGCCCCGTTGCGCGAGCCGCGGCAATCGCCCGGGCGGCGCCCTTCTCGGGCGAGAAACGGCCAAGGAAGAGCAGATAGCCCTCCGGCCGCTCCCCGAATGGAAAGCTGTCTACATCGAGCCCGTGGTGGATCGGCGGCAATGCGCCGCGACTCGGAAACGTCGCGGCGCTGGCCTGCGAGACGGCGTGGTGTGCCCACGGGTAGGCGTCCCAGATCGACTGGACCTCCCGGACGAAGGGATTGTGGTTCGTCGTCAGGACCGGGGTCCGTGAGGTCGCGGCGAAGGCGAGTCCCTCGAGTCCGGCATGGTTGTGGACGATGTCGAACGCGCCGGCGGCCGCGTCGATGAAGCAGGCCTGGACGTTGGCCAGGTGGAAGTACTCGGCATGCCGGAGACCCTCGGTCCAGTCGCCGTAGCGGACCGGCTGCGGCGTGACGCTGCGAAGCGTGGCGCCGGTCAGCGAATCGCCGGTGGCGTAGAGCGTGACGTCGTGGCCGCGACGAACCAGCTCCTCTGTAAGGAGATGGACGATGTGTTCGGTTCCGCCGTATGCGGCGGGCGGAACGCGTTCGTAGGTCGGTGCCAGTTGGGCGATGCGCATGCAGGTCCTCGTGTTGTCGCCGAATGTTAGCCGCCCTGCTACGCTCCGCCCGCCATGACCGACCGACGACGTTCCGTAACCACCCGGCAGGCCTACCGTCCGCAACCGCCGGAGCCCGATGGCCGGCGCATCGGGCCGATCGCGATCACCCCGACGGGGATTCTCCTCGTCATCGCGTTCGTCGGCTCAGTGCTGTACCTGCTCTATGCGCTCACCGTCCGGGATGCCAGCCAGATTCCTTTGCTCGCGTCGGGTGCCGCGGTTCTCGGCCTCGTGTTTGCTGCGGTGGCCGTGACCGGTCTCGTCGCGACGTGGCGCTCGAGCGTCCGTGGCCGCGACGGGCGAGCCCTGGCCCACGCGGTGATCGGCGGCGTCGCCTGCCTGGCCGCGGCCGGCTCTTTCGCCGTGGCGATCATTCTGGCGCTGGTCGGCGGCTCCTGAGCCCTCGCGCCGTGGGTCCGCCGAACAGTCGCCAGGCGCATGGTATGCGGCGCGACTGGCCCGAATCGACTGCCTTGGGCCGTGCCGCGAGTCCTCTTCACGCTCGGGAACCCTGCTCAGCCGCACCTCGCTAGCCCCATGGCGTCGATACCAGTCGCCACCGGACTGGTATGCACTTCAGGGCCCGCCAGAGGCCCTCTGATACACTCGCCGACGCCCTTTGCCCCCATCGTCTAGAGGCCTAGGACGCCACCCTTTCAAGGTGGAGATCAGGGGTTCGAATCCCCTTGGGGGCACTCCCGCTGTCTTTCGAAGAACGGCCTGACTGCGGGCACCCAAATCCTGATCGTCCTCAGCCTCGTCACCTCGGCAATGGTCCAGGTTCGGCGGGATCGAGGGAATGGAGGAGGCTGTAAACAAGGGCGCGGAGGACCGCGATAGCGGGAAGTAGGACGTGCCCTCGACAATCCTGGTAGCGAGCCTGATCGGGGCGATGTGGCTCATTCCGTTCTCGTCATGGCGTCTGCGCAGTTGGCGGGCCAGTGTCTTTCTCGCCCTGGGAAGCGCGGCGATCCTCGTGGCCGGGCTCCTGCCCGCGCCGCTTGCCGCGCTCCTCCAGGGAGCCCTCTGGGTTGGCTTCACCTTGTTCATGTTGACTCGGGGCGAAGAAGCCCTCTCGGTCGTCAGGGGGGCCGAGTATGCCTACATCGAGAGCTACAGCGGGCTGTTACGACAGATCGCTGATCTCAAGCGCGGCGCATCGAATAGCGAGCCCGTCGCCTACGTCGCTGACTTCGAGCGGGTTATCGAGGAGCTGGAGGCGCTTGGAGCACCGTCCGAAGACTGGGCCGACCTCAAAGCCGACGCGATCCGGGAGCTGCGTCGGCGCCTGGTGATGATGCGGCTGGGAGCCCGGCCCTCGCCGGAAACGATGGACGCTGCCAACACGGCGTGGGCCGACATAGAGCGCAGGTTCGCACTCATGCTGAAGGCCAAGACGGGCTTCTGGGCCGGGCTGCCGTGGCGCTCGCCGTAGCCATCGCCGACCCGCCCAGGTCGGGTTCAAACCCCCACGATCAACTCATCGTGTGCGTCCACGGACGAGCCCAGCCCGTTATCGCGGAGGGCTCCGGAGAGAGGTCAGACGGGCGTACCAACCTGCCGCCGGCGTCTTGCCCTAACTGACCTCGCAGCCAGCAACTGTTCTTCGAATTGGCTGCTGCGCAGATGGGGTCCGCAAAAGAGGCCGGCCGGCGAACGAACTCAGCGCAACGCGGGATTGATCCTGCCTTGGTCGTGCGCGCGAGGCGCGCTCCTCGACGTCGGTCAGATCGTGCGGGGAGCGCGGACCCCGTCCCAAAGAGCCTACTTCGCCGGGCGGAACGCGACCTGGATCTGGATGGCGATACCCGGTCTCGCCAGCGTCTCGGTTTCCCCGAGGTGGGTGCGCTTCCAGGACGGCCTGTTTCAAACCCGAATGCGCAGGCCGGTCGAGCGGATGGGCAGTCCGGGTCGAGAAGCAACCGGGCGTACCGCCTACGTGAGCGTCAAGACGTCCGCCCTGGGTCGCGTCCCGCTGTCACCCAACGACACGGATGCCCTGCCATGACCACCCGACGGTCAGCGGCGACCGTTGATTTGGCCTCCTCGCCATTGACCGACTCCACCGCCCGCGCCTAGGCTCCCTGTGTGGACCCGCCCGACGTTCCGACCAGCCCCGAGGACCTGGACAGGCCGGCGCTGCGCATCAGCGGCCTCGTCAAGGACTACGGCCGCGTGCACGCGGTCCGAGGCATCGATCTCGAGGTCCGCCGCGCGGAGGTGTTCGGCTTCCTCGGCCCGAACGGCGCCGGCAAGACCACGACGATCCGCTGCATCCTCGACCTTCTGCGTCCGACGGCCGGCCGGATCGAGGTCCTCGGTCTCGACCCGCTTCGGGACGGCGTCGCGGTCCGCCGGCGACTGGCCTACGTCCCGGGCGAGCTCCGGCTGCCTGAGCGCCAGACCGGCCGCCAGCTGGTTGCGGCAATCTCGCGGCTACGAGGTGGCATCGACCCAGCCCGGGTCCGGGAGCTCGCCGAGCGACTCAGCCTGGACCTGGGCCGACGGCTGCGCGACCTATCCTCGGGCAATCGCCGCAAGGTCGCCCTTCTGCTGGCGTTCGCCTCGGACGCCGAGCTCCTGGTGCTCGACGAGCCGACCAGCGGCCTTGATCCCCTCATGCAGCACGAGTTTCTTCGGCTCGTGCGCGAGGCGCGGGAGGCCGGCACGACGATCTTCCTCTCGTCCCACGTCCTGAGCGAGGTCCAGCGGGCGGCCGACCGCGTCGCCGTCCTGCGGGCCGGCCAGATCGTCGCGCTCGGGACGGTCGATGAGTTGCGCGGACGAGCCCGGCAGCGGGTAGACGTCTGGTTCGTCGATGCGCCGCCGGCCGCGGAGCTCTCGGCCGTGCCCGGACTCGAGGATCAACTCGTCGAGGGCCACCGCTTCGCCGCGGTTCTCTCGGGGCCGATCCAGCCGCTCCTCGAGGTCCTCGCCCGCCACCCGGTCGCCAGCATGCTCGTCGAGGAACCCGATCTCGAGGAAGCATTCCTCGATCTCTACCAGGCCGCCTCGTGAGGGCGGTCCGGAGGTGGTTCGAGCTCGTCGCGGGGCCGTTCCGATCTTCCTGGCGAGCCGGCCTCGGCTGGACGATCGCGTTCGTGCTGCTCGTCGTGAGCACGGTCGCGTTCTGGCCGGCATTCAAGGGATCGACCGGGCTCGACGCGGCTTTCAAAGCGCTGCCGAAGGGGATGCTCGAGGCGTTCGGTTTCCAGGACTTCACGAGTCCGGCCGGATACCTGCGGGGCGGCCTCTTCGAGGTCATCGTCCCGCTGATGTTCGCAGCCGCGGGAGTGCTCTTCGCGAACAGCGCGACGGCCGGCGAGGAGGACGCCGGCCGCCTGGAGCTACTGCTGGCCCAACCGATCACCCGGCGGGCGTTCCTGGCCGGCCGGAGCCTGGCGGTCCTCGGGTGGATCGTCATCCTGGCGATCGTGGTCCTCGTCGCGCAGCTGGTCTCGGATGCGGCCTTCGACCTGCAGATCGCCGACTCCAGGATCGTTTCAACGATCGTCCTGTGCAGCCTGCTCGGCGCCGTTTACGCCAGCCTCGCGATCGCGATCGCGGGCATCCTCGCC
>JANMPL010000572.1:0-5201 GCA_031369845.1 Chloroflexota bacterium | reverse complement strand
GCCGGCCGGCCACTGGCGAACCCAACGGAGCCCTGGAGTTTCGATCGAGTCTCGATCGAGCCGGCTATCTGGCCGGCGTCCAGCGGGTGCGCGACCATATCGCCCGGGGCGATATCTACCAGGCCAACCTGACCCGGCGCCTGGAGGCCCCGTTCGAGGCCGACCCGTGGGAGCTCTACCGGCGGCTGCGGACCGGCGACCCCGCGCTCTTCTCGGCATTCCTGGACCTGGGACCGGGCCAGTTGAGTGGCCGGCCGAGGGCGCTCCTGTCGGCCTCGCCAGAGCCGTTCCTTTCGGTCGACGGGCTGGGCCACGTCAATACGGACCCGATCAAGGGCACACGGCCGCGGGGCCGCGACCGCGCCGAGGATCGGGCACTCGCCCGCGGCCTGCTGGCCAGCGCCAAGGATCGGGCCGAGAACGTGATGATCGTCGACGTCGTGCGCAACGACCTTGGCCGGGTCTGCCGACCGGGGACCGTCCGGGTCCCGCGTCTGTGCCGCCTCGAGCGGACGGCCGCGGTCCAGCACCTCGTCTCCACCGTCACCGGCGACCTCGCCGAGGGGCGCGACGCATTCGATCTGCTGGCGGCGTCGTTCCCCGGCGGCTCGATCACCGGCGCTCCGAAAATCCGGGCGATGGAGCTGCTCGAGGAGCTCGAACCCGTGCGGCGCGGGCCCTACACCGGGGCGCTGGGCTGGATCGGGCCGGACGGGGCGATGGCGACCTCGATCATCATCCGGACCTTCGTCGCGGACGGCGCGAGGCTGAGCCTCAATGTCGGCGGCGGGATCACGTACCAGAGCGACCCGGCCGCCGAGTGGGATGAAACCGTCGCGAAGGCGCGCGGGCCGCTGACGGCGATCGGTGGCAGCGAGGTCGCGGCCGGGTGACGGCCTCTCGCCCGGCTCACATCTGGCTCGACGGGCGCCTGCTGCCGGCGGACGCGGCGCACCTCTCGGCGTTCGATCGCGGTTTCCAGCTCGGGGATGGAGTGTTCGAGACACTCAGGGCGCGGGCGGGCCGGCCGACGGAGCTGCCGGAGCATGTCGAGCGGCTCCGGCGGTCCGCGGCCGGGCTCGCGATCCCGCTGCCTGACGACGTCGAGTTGCGGCTCGCCGCCGGGATCGCGGAGCTTGTCGCCGCCGAAGGCCTCGATGGGCCGGACGGCGATGCGAGCATCCGGATCACCGTCTCGCGCGGCGTCTTCTATGGTCGCGGGTTGCTCCCCCCGGACGAGCACCCTTCGGCGACGGTTGTAATCCAGGCCTGGCCGGTTGGGCCGACCCCGACTGACCATCTCGAGCGCGGACTCCACCTGATCTCGAGCACGGTCCGGAGGGACCCCGAGAATCCGCTGGCGGCGCTCAAGACGACATCGCGGGCCGACTACGTCTTCGCCAGGGTCGAGGCGCGGACGGCCGGCGCCGACGACGCGCTCTTCCTGACCACCGACGGGTACCTGTCCGAAGCGACGTCGGCGAATCTGTTCCTCGTGCGTGGGAACCAGCTCGCCACGCCGGCCCTCGGCTGCGCGATCCTGCCTGGGACGACCCGCAGCTGGATCCTCCGCTGGGGGCAAGGAGTCGGGCTTCGCCCGGAGGAAGGCTGGCTCACGACGCGCCACCTCCACGAGGCGGCTGAGGCGTTCATCTCGAGCAGCGTCGCCGGGATCCTGCCGGTCACTCGCTTCGACGCGGAGCCGATCGGCGACGGCCGACCGGGTCCGTGGACGCTGCGGGCACGGGCCGATCGCGAGGCGTTCGTCCGCGAGGGACAGGGATGAATCGCTCTCGCACGGAGACCCTGGAAGCCCTCGCCGGCGTGGTCGCTGCGATCATCGGCGTCATCGTACTGACGCTGGCGCCTTCCGATCTGCGGCCGCTCGCGATCGTCGTGCTTGTGGTCGTCTACTTCCTTGCGTATGTCGTCCGAGGCTACCTCCGCGCCGGCGGCCCCGACGATCGGTCATCGCGGTAGCCAGGCGTGACCCGAGACGAACTCATCGCGCGGACCCGCCAGCTCGTCGCCGAGGGCGATCGCCTGCAGCAGGACCCGTCGTTGCGCGGCCTCCAGACGTGGCTCCAGCTCTCCGATGACCTGCTGGTCGCGGCCTGGGGCTCGATGGATCGCTACCACCTCGCCTGGCTGATGGTCGGCAAGCCGAAGCAGATCGTTCGCGGCCGGCCGATGACGCCCGACGAGGAGTCGGCGTACGTCCGCGAAGTCGCCGAGGCGAAGACGGCAGCACTCCGGATGAGCCTCGACGCGGTCGAGCGGCAGGGAATGCCGTTCGTCGGCGAGGAGCGGGGCATGGCACCGGGGCAGGGGATGGGGACGCTGCCCGGCGAGCGGGAGTCGTGACGAAGCGAGCCACGACGCTCGCGGTTCGCGGTGGCCGCGAGGTACCGGCCCCTGATCCGATCGCCCGTGACTATCTCCTGCTGGCGCTCCGCCTCGATCAGCACGTCCCGGGCCTCGTCGACGGCTACTACGGTCCAGCCGACCTCAAGGCCGAGGTCGACGTCGGCCGACTCCGCCCGCCCGCCCGCCTCGCCGCAGACGCCGACGCGCTGCTCGCACGACTCCCTGGCGAAGTCTCTGACGAGCAACGTCGCGACTGGCTCGCGGCCCAGCTGGTTGCCCTGCGGACACAGGCCGCCGCCCTCGCCGGCGAGGAGCTGCCCTACGCCCAGCATGTTCGGCGATGCTTCGCCTGGACGCCGGAACGGCGCGCCGACGCCCAGTTCGAGGCAGCCGCCGCACAGCTCGACGCACTCCTCCCCGGCACGGAACCGCTGGCCGACCGACTTGCCGCATGGGACGCCCGATTCGAGATCCCCGTCGACCGCCTGCCGGGCGTCGTCGACTGGCTGGTGGGCCGCTTCCGGGCGCGAGCCGCGGGCCACTTCGGCCTGCCCTCGGGCGAGGAGCTCAAGGTCAGCCTCGTGACGAAGCAGCCATGGTCCGGCTACAACTGGTACGACGGCGGCATGCGGTCGCGGGTCGACATCAACACCGACCTGCCGGTCCGGAGCGCCGACCTCGTCCACACGGTCGCCCACGAGACCTTCCCGGGCCACCACCTCGAACACGCCTGGAAGGAGGCCGACCTCGTCGATCGGCGCGGTCACCTCGAGGCCAGCATTCTGCTGATCAACACGCCGGAATGCCTGATCAGCGAGGGGCTCGCCGACCTCGGCTACGGGTTCGCGTCGCCGATCGACGAGGAGGCCGACCTGCTCGTCGAGCTGTACGACCGGGCCGGCTTGCCCATCGCCGCCGACCCGGCCGCCGCCCGGGACGCAGCCGAGCGAACGGTCCGGATGCGCCTCCCGCGACGACGGCTGGCGGAGGTCCGCGTCAACGCGGCCCTGATGCGCCACGCTGACGGCGCCTCGCACGACGCGACCTTCGCCTACTTCGTCGAGGTCGGCCGCGTGGCACCGCATCTCGTCGAGAAGCGGCTGGAATTCATCGAGCATCCGCTCTGGCGGACCTATGTCTTCGTCTACGACGAGGGCGAGGCGCTCCTCCGACGCTGGCTGGACGTCGTCCCCGAGACCGATCGGCCGGCGCGCTTCGGGCGCCTCCTCCACGAGCAGCTCACGCCGACCGCGATCGCCGCCGAGCTTGGGGCGCGGCCCTGAGGCGTGATGTGGGGCTGACCGCCGGCGGTACGAACAACCAAACATGATCGAGGGCCCCGTTGCCGGGACCCTCGATCCGATTTCGCGCGGCCGCGGGAGGCGCGTCAGCGCGTCGTGAGGGCGCCGCTCGCCGGAGCAAGCTCCTCCTCGGCTCCGACGATCGAGCCCGCGGCACCTCGAGCGGTCCGACCGAGCATCGTCATCGCGAAGCCGCTGATCGCCCCGGCGAGTACGGCGATACCGATGACCGCGAACAGCGGCACCGAGTCTGAAGGTGCGGCAGCGGTCGGATTCGCGACGAGGCCATCAACCTGCTTCGAGAGCGCCACGCGCTGGTTCTCGAGCACGGCGACATCCGAATGCAGCTGGGTGACTTCGCCTCGAAGCGCATCCGTCTCCTTGAAGAGCTGCGCCTGATACTCGGTTCGGATTTCGGTGCGGACCCGCTCGAGCGCCGCCAACATGGAGCCCGTATCCATCGCCGGCGGCGTGCCGTCGGCCATCGCGACGGCCATCGGCTGTGGTGCGGTCTCGACGATGAGGTCGGTCAGCACGACCTGCCACGTCCAGACGCCCGCCGCGGGAAGCGTCACCTTCGCTACGAAGTGCCCGTCGGCCCCCTGGGCGACCGCCTTGACCTCGATCCGCTCGCCTGTCGCGCCGTTGATTCCGAGGAACGTCGGCGTTTCGACCCAGCCGGCGGGGGTGACGCCGTGCTGGAGAACCGTGAAGCCAAAGGTGAACGGCTCACCGGCGTTCGGCTGAGGGGGATTGCCGGTATCGGTCTGGATCGTCGCCCAGCCGCCAGCGCTAACCGCTCCGGCCGAAAGCGCCACGAGCAGCGTCGCGGCCGCCAGGCCCCTGAGAATCCGTCGCGTCATCGTCCAACTCCCGTGCAGGTGGCATCGATACACCCACTACACCGGCCCGGACGATGAGGTTCCCGAAGGCGAATCCGCCGGTCAGGGTGCCTTGAGCGGCGCCGTCATCTTTGCTCCGTCGTTGCGATAGAGGTAGCAGATGACTTTCCGGGTGCCGTCTTTCCAGCCTTCGGCTGTCGGCACGTACCACCCCAGGCCGATCTCGGACTCCGTCGCCGGGTCGCGGCCCGAGTACGCCTGATAGACGGACACGCACTTCTCATCGACGAATGTTCCTATGTCCTCGTCACTCAGGTAAGCCGCGCCCTTCGCTGCGGGATGCTCTGTGACGACCATCACCTCGTTGTCGTGGGCTTCGGTGCATGGTTGGTGCTGCACGTCCTCGACGGTCTCGGCGGACGCAGTCGGCTTGTCGAAGCAGTCGCGAACAGCAAGATCGATGGCGCCGCTCGAAAGCCGGTCGCGCAGGACGAAGGCACCGATGGCGATCACCGCGATGATCCCGATTCGAAATAACCAGCCTCTCACGTGGGCCTCCCTCGATCCCCAATCCGGCTTCGCACGGTCGCCCGGTCCCGCGGACGATGGTAAGGGACGGGCGACGCGTTGCGCGAGCCGATCACGCGACTCTAGCCTCAGGGCGCCCCGTGGAACGAGCGGCTCAATGGCG